>JAGYOT010000342.1 GCA_018399455.1 Desulfobacterales bacterium | reverse complement strand
GCGGAAAAGGGCTACGAGGCCACGACGATGGATGAGATTGCTGCCGCTGCCGGTTTCACAAAGGGTACACTGTACCATTACTTCGCGAACAAGGCCGATCTGCTTCAGGTTTTGAAGGAAGATTTTGAAAAAGAGGTCATGAGGCGTGTCAGGTCCCGGGTGGAAAGCTGTCCTGCCGATGATTGGCGCGGACGCATCAGGGCATGGATCGACGCGGCGGTTGATACATACTTCGAAATGAATGATCTCCATGAGGTGGCGGTTTACGGCTTAGGCATGCCGTTTCGGCATGCAATGGCCGATGCCGAAATCACCCGGTATCTTGCGAAAGTGATTCGTGATGGCGCCAAAGCAGGGGCTTGGTGCGTTGAGGATGAGCGTTGGACTGCGGTGGTCATGTTTTATGGCTTTCGTGGCGGTTGCGATGAGGCCATCATGGGGACACAGCGCCCCGAAGACGTGCCCGAAAAACTCAACGATTTGTTTCTGCGAATTTTGGGCGTTTATGACTGAAGTAATGAGCGCAGATGCCACGGACGGGACGACCCTTGCAAATGCATTGGTAGTAGAGTTTTCGTTAATGGAATAGTGTTGTCTGCGAAGGCTGCATCCCGGCTTTCGGGATCATTATGTGACCGGCTGCGCCGTTGGACCCGGTAAGCATGCTGCATTGATCGATTCACGTAATTTCCGTTTTTCAAGCAAATTCGTAAGTCCAATATCTAGTGTGTTGTATTTTGAAGGGGTCTTTCCGGATAGCTTTTTACATTCCTTACTCAGATTTTGAAATTACCAAGCAGGATAGCGGCAAATGAATAGAATTATTTCTAATTTTATTTAATGAAATATTTTCATTTAATTTGGCGGGTCTTTACTTTCGGAAATGCTGTTCCCCCAATGGCTTGGTGGGCTACTCCAATCACGACAAAGGCATAAGGGTCCGTTTGACCCACAATATATTTGAGGTCATTAACCTGAGAGCGATGGATGATACAATAAAGAAGCGTTCGACTCTGTCCGGTATATCCGCCCGCAACCTGCCACTGAGTCATTCCTTTTCCAAGCCCGCTCATCAAGGCGCTTTTTAATTCATCCGGTTTTTCTGTTATAAGCATCGCTGACCGGATCTGGCTTGGTCCTTCAACGATAAAGTCTGCGGCAAAACCTGAAAAAAATAAGCTGATTAAAGCTAAAAGCGCCAGTTCCCATCCAAAAACAATTCCTGCTGTGAAAATAATCAAAGCATCTGTCATTAAAAAGGTCTGACTCAATGGAATTCCGGTTTTGTTTTGAATAATGCGGCCAATTATAGTTGTGCCTGGAAAGCAGCCGCCGGCTCTGAAAATCAAACCGTTACCGATTCCAAAGGTTATTCCCGCATATATTGCATTTAGTAGCATGTTATCGGTAATCGGGTAATCCGATATGGTTCTTGGCAAAGCATAAACAAAACAATCCGTTAAAACTGAAAAAACAATCAAAGACAGAAAAACCGAAAGTATGAAACGCCATCGACCCAGATAAAAATACCCGAGAATAACCAGTGGAATGTTCATTATCAAAAACATTGTACCTTCGGGCCAACCGGAAAAATGATTCAGTATGATTGCCAAACCGCTCAGGCCGCCCGCCGTAATATCGAAAGGGATCTGAAATATACTATATCCTAAAGCTGTTACTGCTGCGCCGAATGCAATAAACCCCTGTTGGACAATGAACCGGCCAACGCCTCCGATAGTCATTTTCGGGATTTCCTTAAAATCATAGATTGTCTAAAAAAATTTTAAATTTCACGCGTAATTGAATTGAACTATTCACTGCGCCTTTCATAGACTGTTAGGCACCGCATTTTCAAACCACTTTCTAAAAAATGTCACCGGCGATATACAGAAATATAGATGCTTGCCATCACTGCTGCAGCGCCAATCCCGCCAATCAGGCTCAGATGCTCACCGTATATAAGAAAACCGATGGCTACGCCACAAACCGGTTCAAAAAGGGCTGTAATAGAAGCAGCCTGGGCAGAAATGTAATTTTGCGCCTTAAAAAAAAGTGTATAGGGCAACACCAGCGAAATTGTCCCCAAAATGACCAAGAAGGGCAAGTTTGTCCAGAAGTAACCGCTGGGTATAATTATGCCCCAAGGAAGAAGCAATATCGCGACAATCATACACCCCCAAATGGTTCTGACCAGTGACGGGATATGGCCGGATAAAAATTTTCCGAAAAGAAATACACCGGAAAGGCATAATCCGGAAAGCAAGGCGCTGATAATGCCTATGATTTCATCCCGACTGGATTCAAGCAAAACTGCAGGCTCTGTAATCAGAGCCGTGCCGATAAAACCGATACTAACAGCAATCCAAGTCATCAAAGTATTTTTTTCTTTTAGCAGCAAGGGACTTAGAAGGGCTACATATATGGGAGCCGTGTAATGAAGCAGGACTGCTTTAGCCACTGTTGTTTTCAAAATTGCATAATAATAAAAAGAAGCCGTACTGCACATGGACAGGCCAATGCCGAATAATACGAGGCAGTGATGCCAGCCCCATTGACGCGGGTCGGCCTGCTTTCTTATACCAGGAGATCTTGAGACCCAGATAAAGAGCGGTACGGAACCAATGAGTGCACGAAAAAATACAATGCTAATTGGTGAATAAGCCTCTATTGATCGGACCCACACGGGAGCCAATGCAAAACAGAAAGCGCCCAGCATGGTGAAAAGTACACCTTTCAACCGAGAAGTCTTTTGAACTGCTATGGGCTCCTGCATGGAATTGAAATCCATATGAATGCTGCTTGTTTTAAATGTCCTGAAAATGAGTAAAGATTCAAAATAAGGAGTTGTATCCATTTGAAGTGTCGCGGTCAACCGAAATTTCTCATGGAATGATATGATAGTTCAGATTAGGTTCAGCTATTTGAACGACGAAATAGAGGGTTTTTTGCAGGCGGGTCAATTTCGGACGCATATTTGGATATGGTGGAGAGGCTTGCACGCTGATCTCCAATTTTTTGGCTACCGAAACTCCTCCAGATGTTGTATATCCTTCAATTAATGGATAGCTGATCCTTTCTTTTACATTCCTCACCCAACTATCCTTACTGATCTACCAGTCATAAAGAATCTCCCAATGATCATTGAATGACTGATCATTTTTGCTGTAGCGCAGGGTATAGGTTTTTCCCCGGCCGGGTTGTGAGTTTCCGTCTTCTTTCCAATAGCGGATATACACGGCCGGAACAAGTTGCCTGGGCAAGTTATCTCCGGCCGATTCCGGGATCCAGTCCTCTTTTTCCTCGATCACCTTCCATACTGTATCGGAATCCTTATTTCTTACCCGTTCTCCCACCCGGGGCAGGCCG
>JAGYOT010000341.1 GCA_018399455.1 Desulfobacterales bacterium | reverse complement strand
GGCGCTGGAATATGCGGGCTGCATCGGCCTCCGGGTCATCTCGCACTGTGAAGAACGCTCACTCTCCAACGGAGTGATGAACGAGGGGCCTCAGGCTACCCGACTGGGGCTTTCGGGCATACCCAACGCCGCTGAATCCGTCATGGTCATGCGAGATATTGCCCTGGCGGAGTTGACCGGCATGCCGGTTCACATTGCCCATGTCAGCACGCGTGAATCCGTCAGGGAAATCCGGTCTGCCAAAGCCCTCGGCATTGCGGTGACCGCTGAAACCGCCCCCCATTATTTTACCCTTACCGAGGAATTTGTCGGTGAATACAACACCCATGCCAAGATGCATCCGCCCCTGCGCACCGACGAAGACCTGCGGGCTGTCCGGGCCGCACTGGCCGACGGCACTATTGATGCGATCGCCTCGGACCATGCGCCGCATTCCGTGCTTGAAAAACAGGTCCCTTTTGATGAGGCGGCCAACGGCATTATCGGCCTGGAGACTTCTCTTGCCCTTGGTCTTAGGCTGGTGAATGAGGGAGTTCTTTCCCTTAGTCGGTTAATTGAGGCAATGACGGTTCAGCCGGCAAGGATTCTGGGGCTTCCAAGCGGACTCCAGACCGGGAGGGAGGCGGATTTGACCGTTATCGACCCATCTGAATCATTTGTCTACCAAAGCTCCCGGGGGTTTTCAAAGAGTCGCAACACCCCTTTTGAGGGATGGGAGCTGCCCGGTCGGGCGACTCTTACAATGGTTGCCGGCCGCATTGTATATGAAATTTAGAAGACAGGAGTCAGGAAACAGAAGTCAGAAGAAAAAATGCTACATTCCGCTACCTGCTTATCTTCTGACTCCTGTCTCCTGACTTCTATTTGAGTTCTATGGCCGAGCAGCAGAAAACCATTCTTGTCGTAGATGATGAACTCAGCATGCGGGAATACCTCGAGCTCATGCTGGAGAGAGAGGGCTATGCCGTAACGACCGCGGAGGCCGGTCGGCAGGCCAACACAATCCTTGAGAAGCAGTTTTTTGATCTTGTTCTGCTTGATATTCGGCTGGGCGATATCAGTGGCCTGGATGTCCTGAGAAAGGCAAAATCCCTGCATCCAAAAACGATTGTGATTATGATCTCCGCCTATGCCACGGCTGAGAATGCAGTGGAGGCCATGAATGAAGGCGCTTATGATTATCTGCCAAAGCCTTTTGACAACGATGAATTAAAGGACACCATTGCCAAGGCGCTGCAGCTCAAAACACTGAAAGATGAAAAGGCGCAGATCGACTCCGAACTTAAGGAGTCTTTGCATTACGGGCGGATTGTGGGAAACAGCCCCCGGCTGCAGCATATTTATGAAGTTATCAGGCAGGTGGCCCGGACCCGCACCAATGTTTTAATTACAGGGGAGAGCGGAACCGGCAAAGAGCTTATTGCCCGCGCGATTCACGATCAGAGTGAACGCTGCGACAAACCCTTTGTCGTCATCAATTGCGGCAGCATCCCCGAGACCCTGATTGAAAGCGAGCTTTTTGGCTATAAAAAGGGAGCGTTCACGGGTGCCACTCAGGACAAGAAGGGCCTTTTTGAAGCTGCCGACACCGGAACCCTGTTTCTTGATGAAATCGGGGAGTTAAACCTTCAGATGCAGGTAAGACTCCTTCGTGTCCTGCAGGAGCGGGGGTTTAAGCCCGTGGGTTCAAACACGGATGTTTCAGTGGACATTCGGGTTTTGGCGGCGACAAACAAAAACCTTGAGGAAGAGGTAATTGACGGTCGTTTCCGGGAGGATCTCTTCTACCGGATTAACGTGGTTGAAATCAAGGTGCCGCCCCTGAGAGAGCGAAAAAGCGATCTTCGCGCGCTTGCCCAGCACTTTCTGGAAAAATATTCACGGGAGGCGGGTAAAGAGATTACCAAGATTTCCTCATATGCGGTTGATTTGCTGAAGAAATATGATTTCCCGGGCAATATCCGGGAACTTGAAAACCTGATCGAGAGAAGTGTGGCACTTTCCAGCACCAATATCCTTCTGCCCGACAGTCTGGCCCTTTCAATCCATAAGCGCCGATGGATCGAAGGGATCAAAAATCGCCGTTTCGACCTGGATGAGGTCGCCAAAGGCGTTTCCCTGGATAATATCCTTGAAGAGATCGAAAAAGCCTATCTTGAAAAAGCCCTCGAGTGTTCAAACGGCAGTAAAAATAAGGCCGCCGACCTCCTGGGTATCAGTTTCCGCTCCTTTCGGTATCGATGCAGCAAACTGGGTATTGATTGATTTAAAGAAGGCACTGAGGTCCTGAGGTACTGAGGTACTGAGGTCCTGAGGTGGTGAAGGCTTTGGGCGGCGTTGGTGTAATTTAAGGTAAAATTGATTAGTTGACAAAAGATGAGATGACAGACGCGTATGCTTAATGTGGAAGGTCTGAAGAAAAGCTACGGCGACCTGCTGTTGTTTGATGACGTGGGATTTAAGATTAATTCCGGCGAGCGCGTGGGGCTTGTGGGCCGAAACGGGCACGGCAAGACCACCCTTTTTCGGATGATCACCGGTTTTGAAACGCCGGATGAAGGATCCATAGGTATTCCCAGGCACTACCGCATCGGCTATGTCACCCAGCACATTGATTTTCAAAAAGCCACGGTGCTGGAAGAAGGCATGAGGGGGTTGCCGCCGGATTCCGCCGGACAGCACTGGCGCGTGGAAAAGGTGCTTTTCGGGCTGGGCTTTCTGGAATCAGACATTCCCCGCTCGCCCCTTGAATTCTCGGGCGGTTATCAGGTGCGGCTCAATCTCGCCAAGGTGCTTGTCTCGGACCCCGATCTGCTGCTTTTGGATGAGCCCACCAACTACCTGGATATCACTTCCATCCGATGGATCAAACGCTTTCTTCAGACCTGGCCGCGGGAGCTTTTTTTGATTACCCATGACCGCAGTTTCATGGATGCTGTAGTTACGCATATTATCGGCATTCATCGCCAAAAGGCAAGGAAAATACAGGGAAGCACCGGGCGCTATTATGAACAGATCGCGCAGGAGGAGGCTATCCATGAAAAGACCCGGCTGAAAAACGAGCGCCGGCAAAAGGAAATGGAGCGATTTATCAGTCGGTTCCGGGCCAAAGCCAGGCTCGCCAACCTCGTACAGTCGCGCATCAGGCAGCTGGACAAACTCAAAACCCATGAGAAGCTGGAACGCTTTAAAACCCTGGATTTCCAGTTTTTGGAAAAGCCCTTCTCCGGCAAATATATCCTTCAGGCAAACGGCCTGGGCTTTTCCTATTCTCCTGGGAGCAGACGGTTGATTGATAATTTTAGCATCTCCATCGGACCCCGCAGCAGGATTTGTATCATCGGCAAAAACGGGGTGGGTAAAACAACG
>JAGYOT010000340.1 GCA_018399455.1 Desulfobacterales bacterium | reverse complement strand
GATTATCAATATCTGTTCCGCCGGCGAGGAGGTGGTATCGGCCAATAATCTTTATGGCGGCACGATTACCATGTTCAGCGATATTCTGCCCCGGTTCGGCATCCGGGTGAAGCTGGTCGATCCCCGGGAGCCCGGGAATTTCGAGAGTGCGATTACGGAGAAGACCCGAGCCCTTTTTATTGAAACCATCGGCAATCCCTCCCTTGAGGTGACCGATATCAGTGCGGTGGCAAAGATTTCCCGGAAGCATCATTTGCCGTTGATCGTTGACAGCACCTTTACCACTCCATACCTGCTGCGCCCCATCGATTATGGGGCCGATATTGTGGTGCATTCGCTTACCAAATGGATCGGGGGGCAGGGCACGGGAATCGGCGGGATTGTCGTCGATTCGGGTCGGTTTGACTGGACGGACCCCAAGTTCGGGCTTTATAACACCCCGGATCCGAGCAACTTCAATCTCCGCTTCGCCCATGACCTGGGGGAGAACAACCCGATCGCCTTTATTACCCGAATGCGGGCGGTGCTCCTGAGGAATCTGGGTGCCTGCATATCACCGGACAATGCATGGCTGTTTTTTCAGGGGCTGGAGACCCTCCCGCTCAGAATGGCGCGACATTGCGAAAACGCCATGAAAAGCGCAGCATTTCTCAAATCCCATCCGGGCACGCAATGGGTGAGATACCCCGGCCTTGCCGACGATCCGGCGCATCAAACAGCTTTAAAGTATTTGAAAAACGGCTTTGGCGCCATGGTTGTTTTCGGGATCAGGGGCGGCCGCGAGGCGGGCAAGCGCTTTATCGATAAACTCAAACTCTTTTCTCATCTTGCCAATGTGGGGGATGCCAAAAGCCTGGCGCTGCATCCGGCAAGCACGACCCATTCCCAGTTGACGGAAGCGCAGCAGATCGCCGGCGGACTTTCGCCGGATATGATTCGGCTCTCTATTGGCATTGAGAATATCCATGATATCCTGGCTGATCTGGAGCAGGCACTGGCCGGGGATTGAAAAACCGCTCGCGGCCTTTTTCAGCCGCAATATCGGGGCAGGCGGATATGCGATTCAGACTGTTCGAAACCATTGGAGACCGCCGGAGCCATCGCAGGGAGGAAGAGGCCGTTGCGAAAAGCATTGAAAAGCTTGTCCGGCACAGATGCCCGAACCTGGTGATGACCCGCCGGAACCGGCATGCACTGATGGGGACGCTTCATTCGGCCATCCATCAAGTTTCCGCCTGGATTGATGAGATCCCGGGGCCGATCGTTTTAGCGCCGGAGCGCTGGGAGACGGATCCGGTCTTAAACGCCTTGTTTGTAAGTCCCGAAGCTGTCAGAGAAACCATTCAGAGCAGCAAGGGCCTTTTTCGGTATTTCAAAACAAACCCTGGAAAAAAGGCGCTTGCCTTGCTCTTAGCCGGCTGGCGGGAGAAAAGCGCCTTTGGCACGGCAAAGGACGGAGAGATTGTCCGACGTGATGTTTTGCGAAAAGCGGCTGTTTTTGAGGACCATCGATTGGTGGCGCGCGCGGCGGAACTTTCTGAGGCCAAAACAGCACTGGAAAAGAAGGCGCTGGTCTTTCTTTGCGAGCAGACGTTTGCTCAAACTCAGGATTTAAAAGAATGGCAGGCGGACCTGGAGCGGCAGCGGGAGCTCCTGAAGTTCAAGATGGGCCCGGCAGCAGGCGATGCCCGGGACGACGATCCGGACAAAGAATTTTTGGAGGAAGGCCGGGTTCTGGATAAGATTAACCGGAAAATCGAATCCATTAAGAAGGAGCTGGGGACCAGTGAGGACAATTTTAGACATATGGTTGAAATCCTTTCGAGGCCGCAGGAGTTTATGAAGATAGAAAGGGTTTCGCTGCGGATCAGCCGCATGGGCTTTGTTTTAAACCGCGTTGGGGATTCCACGGACAATGTTCTGTCCGTTGCAAGATATCAAATTCGCGATATGCCCCAAAGGGCGGCCATATGGGTCAGCGTGGACCGCAATGCCGCCGAAGGCGCTTGAAGCCTTGTGTCCGGCATCCCCCATGCTGGTTTCTGTAAAAATACCGCCGCGGCGGAATAAATCGCTTTTTACGATCCTGTCATCTGAATCCGCCAGATCAGGTAGAGGACATATATGCCAAGGAGAAAACCCCCCTCCCAGCGGTCCAGGGAATGCCGGCGGCCGGTGAACATGGTGGAAAAAAGAACCAGACTGGCCAGAATCGCCATGCCGATATCCAGGTTGCATTCTCTCTGGAAGGGCAGGGGCCGGATGACCGAGCTGATTCCCAGTACAAAAAAGATATTAAAAATATTTGACCCCACCACATTGCCCACGGCGATTTCCAGGTTTCTTCGCCAAGCCGCGACAGCGGAGGTGGCCAGCTCAGGAAGGGATGTTCCGACGGCCACGATGGTAAGGCCCACCAGCGTCTCGCTCATTCCCATAACCCGGGCGATTTCGACGGCCCCGTCCACGATCCATTTCCCGCCCAGGGCAAGCCCTGCAAGCCCGCCGCCGATCATCAGGATCGAAAGCGGCATGGGTCGTTTTTCCCCTGACGCGCTGCTTTCCATGCCTGCCCCGTTTCGGGCGATGGAGGCGGAATAATAAAGAAAGACGGCAAAAAACAGCAGAAAAACAAGGCCGTCGGAACGAGAGATGTCCGAGTAGGCCCAGCCGTCTATGATGCGGTCATTGGCGAGTATTCCAAGAGCCAGTGCCGCCAGAAGGCTGAAGGGAATTTCGCGCCAGACCGTTCCGCGTTCGACACGCAGGGGACAGATGACGGCGGCCACGCCCAGGATCAGCAGAATATTGGCAATGGTGCTTCCCAGCACGTTGCCGACGGCAATTCCGGAGCTGCCGTTGAGGCTGGCCGCCACATTGACGAAGAGCTCAGGCATTGAGGTACCAAAAGCAACCACCGTGAGTCCGACAACCAGATCTGATATCCGAAGCCGCCGGGCGAATGCGGAGGCGCCTTCAACCAGCCAGCCGGCCCCTTTGACCAGCAGCACGAAACCGGCTGTCAACAATAGATACGGCCATATAGCGTTCATATCCAATCCCGCCTGGTAGTAATGGTTAAACAGGGCTCTTTTCCAAGATTGCACGTCTGCGGACGGGTATGGTTTAAATGTTAGCGGACAACGCCGGCGGACGCAAGCGCATTCGCCGGTTTGCGCGTTTTTGACAGACCGGGCGGCAAGCTGTATCCGGCCGATTCCCCTGGCTCATGAACCGGCTTGTTCAAACAGCTGAATAAAGCGTTGCAAAACCCCGACCGGCTATAGTAGTGCCTGAACGAAAACCGTCTTTTTTGCCAATATCTGTGTCAGGCTCAAATTTTGATGGCTTCGCAAAAAGTCCAATATCTGCG
>JAGYOT010000034.1 GCA_018399455.1 Desulfobacterales bacterium | reverse complement strand
ATATCCGCGTCTTTAGTAATGATGGGAACCGAGGAGATGTTTAAAGCCGTGGCTGAGATACTGGCTTACGTCTATCGCATAAGGAAATAGGTGGGACAATGTTTGGCGAGATGATTGAAAAAGGATGGACCGGGATACTTGTGAGAAGCGATGTCATGGTATCCATGGGGCTGGTGGTGATCCTTCTGGTGATGATTATTCCAATGCCGCCGATAATTCTGGACATGTTTCTGGCATTGAACATCACGGTCGCCCTGATGATTATGATAATTACGCTCTATGTCCAGAAGTCTCTGGAGTTTTCAATTTTTCCCACTGTCCTGCTGATTACGACCCTGTTCCGACTGTCGCTCAACGTCGCCTCCACCCGCCTGATCCTTCTAAACGGAGAGACCGGGGAGTTTGCGGCGGGCAAGGTGATCCAGTCCTTCGGCCAGTTTGTGGTAGGCGGCAACTATGTGGTGGGCATTGTGGTCTTCCTCATCCTGGTGGTGATAAATTTTATCGTTATCACCAAAGGGGCGGGCCGGGTGGCCGAGGTCTCGGCCCGGTTTACCCTGGATGCCATGCCCGGCAAACAAATGGCCATTGATGCGGACCTTAATGCGGGATTGATCAACGAGGAACAGGCCCGCAGGCGGCGTGAGGAAATCACCAGTGAAGCGGATTTCTTCGGGGCCATGGACGGTGCGAGCAAGTTTGTGCGCGGTGACGCCATTGCCGGCATTGTCATCACGATGATCAATATCTGCGCCGGCTTTATCATCGGTGTGGTCCAGGAGGGCATGCCGTTGATGGAGGCGGCCCATAACTATACGACACTGACCATCGGCGACGGGCTGGTAAGCCAGATTCCAGCCCTTATCATATCAACCGGGGCCGGTATTTTAGTCTCAAGAAGCGGCGGCCTGGAGGATTTCGGGACTGCGCTCAAACGGCAGTTCAGTTTCAATGTCCGGGCCATTTGGGTGGTGGGCGCCATTCTTTTGGGGTTTGCCCTTATTCCCGGCCTTCCCTTTCTCCCGTTTCTGCTGCTTTCCCTGCTTCTGTTCGGTATCGCATTTCTGGTCCGGAAAGCTCAGGCTGAAGCTGCGGCGGTCCCTGAAGTACAGGAGGCGCGGGCCGATGACGAGGAGGCTGAGGAAAACTATGAGACGCTGCTTTCCGTGGATCTTCTGGAACTGGAGGTCGGCTACGGATTGATCCGTTTTGTGGATGCCTCCCAGGACGGGGAGCTGTTAAACCGGATTCGTTCCATTCGCAAACAGTTCGCACTCTCTTTGGGCTTTATCATGCCGCCTATCCATATAAAGGATAATCTCCAGTTAAAGCCCAATGAGTATCGGCTTCTTCTGAAAGGGGTTCCCGTTGCCCAGGCCGAGATGACCCCGGGGCACTATATGGCCATGGACGCCGGCAATGTGACAGAGAAGATGAAAGGTATTGCGACGGTTGAACCGGCCTTCGGGCTTCCGGCCATATGGATTTCCGAGGACAAAAAGGAGCGGGCCCAGATGGCCGGTTATACCGTGGTCGACTGCAATACCGTGATGGCGACCCATATCAGTGAAGAGGTAAAAAACCATGCCCATGAACTGTTGGGCCGGCAGGAGGCACAGAACTTGCTAAATAATATTGCCAAGACTTATCCCAAGCTGGTTGAAGAGTTAATTCCGAATCTCATGAGTCTTGGAGGGGTATTGAAGGTGCTGCAGAATTTACTCTATGAAGGGGTTTCAATCCGTGATTTGCGGACCATTCTGGAAACTATGGCCGATTATGCGCCGCAGGTCCAGGATGCGGACGTGCTGACCGAGTATGTGCGCCAGGCCCTGGCGCGTCAGATCAGCGCGGCCATGACAGGCGATAGCGACACCCTCTCCATTATTACCCTGGATCATGAGCTTGAGCAGATGATCCAGAATTCGGTCCAGCGCGGCGGCCAGGGCGGTACGCTGGCTCTTGAGCCCAAAAAGGCGCGTTCCATTCTTGAGGGCATCGGCAAGGCTCTGGAAAAGTTCAAGGGCGGGGCGCAGCCGGTTCTGCTTTGTTCCGCCGCTATCCGTCTTCATGTCAAAAAGCTGACGGAGCGTTATTTCCCCGGTTTGGCGGTCATTTCCCACAACGAGGTGGCCCCTCAAGTCAAAATTCAATCTCTGGCTACGGTGAGCATCAATGCAGGTTAAAGTTTTTGAAGCCGAAGACATGCGTTCAGCCCTGGAAAAGGTCAAGCAGGCGCTTGGGCCTGAGGCCCTGATTTTATCCACCAAAACCATCGGCCGAAACAAGTTCGGATTTTCGTCGAAAAACCGGATTGAGGTAACAGCGGCCGTTGACGGCGGCGGAGACGATTTGGCGAGGGGTCCCGGCCGCAATAATGTTCAGGCGGCCGTGCATGAGGGCTCCCCCCCATGGTCCGGCAGGGGTACGGTAAAACCGGGAAGGCCTTCCGGGGGCGCTTATTTTGAAACCCTCCTGGAGGAGACGACCGGTCAGTCAGCAAGCCGCCGGCCAAATGCCGAAGATACCGGCAGCCTTCATGAGGAGCTAAGGCAGATGCGGGAGTCATTTCAGGGACTGGCAAGACAGCTGTCTCAAACCCGGGGCGGCTGGCCGGCACCGAACACGGCGGCAGCCGGAGATGAAGTCCAGACAAAAGTTTCGGCGTTTCAGGGTCTGGGCATCGACGACGAGGTGCTCCAACAGTTTGCCGAAATGCTTCCAAACGGCTCACCGGAGGAAGCCGATTCGGCTGATACCGATGATCCGTTAAGTCTTCTGGAGCACTTGATGACCAGGATCATCTCATTTGAAGATTCCTTGTCAGAGTCCTGGACGGGGCAGAAGCGGATGGCCTTTATCGGAGCCACCGGTGTGGGCAAAACCACAACCATTGCCAAGGTAGCAGCCAATTATATGCTGGCAGGCGGCGGAAAGGTGCTTCTGGCCACAATTGACAACTATCGTATTGCCGCGGTGGAGCAGTTAAAGATATATGGCCGGATTATGAATATGCCCGTCGAGGTGGCCCGCCGGCCGGAAGAACTGCGGGAAATCGTCGGCCGCCACGCGGACGCGGATCTGATCCTTGTGGACACTGCGGGCAGAAGCCCCCGGGATGAAATACGGCAGCAGGAACTGGCCGCGTTTCTAAACCCTGAACTGGGAATTGAAAACCATCTGGTGCTTTCCGCGGTTACCCGCGAGACGGATTTATATAACAGCATCGACCGGTTTGCCCATCTGAACCTGCGTGGACTGGTTCTGACCAAGCTTGATGAATGTGATTCTCCGGGACAGATCGTCAACCTGGGAGTGCGGGGGGGCTATCCCCTCTCTTTTCTGACCAACGGCCAAAAGGTGCCTGAGGACCTGGTGCCGTCAGATTCCCGCGAAGTGGCGAAACTGATCCTTAATCAGAACAAGGATGTTGCGAAATGGATGATCGACGAGACAGGGACCAGGCAGGAACTCTGCGTGCATTGAGCCGGGAGTTTGGCCCTGATTACCCACCGGAGGAGAATCGTCTGAAAGCCGCGCGGGTGATGTCCGTGACCAGTGGCAAAGGCGGGGTGGGCAAGACCATCTGTGTGGCCAACCTGGCGATGGTAATGGCGGGGCAAGGCTATCGGGTTCTGGTGATCGATGCGGATCTGGGTCTGGCCAACATTGATTTGTATTTCGGACTGAGTCCGCAGTTTAACCTAAACCATTTCTTCGCAGGGGAAAAGGGCCTGGAGGATATCCTGGTCAATGCTCCGGCAGGAATCACTGTCCTGCCCGCAGGTTCCGGGGTTCAGCAATACACGCATCTGGGCTCGAATCAAAAGCTCTCCCTTATGGAGGGCCTGGATATTCTTCATGACCGGTTTGATGTTGTGCTGATTGATACCGAGGCCGGAATTTCGGAAAACGTCACCTATTTTAACCTGGCGGCCCAGGAAATTCTGGTAGTCACAACTCCGGAGCCAACTGCGATCTCCGATGCCTATGCCCTGATGAAACTGCTTTCCACAAGATTCCATGAAAGGCAGTTCAAACTGATCGTCAATTCCGTATCATCCGAAAACGAAGCCCTGGATGTCTATCATAAACTCACGCTTGTCAGCAGCCGGTTTATCGATATCTCGATTGATTTTTTGGGTGGCATTCCACTGGATAAACGCTTTACGGACTCGGTGCGCAGGCAGAAAACGTTGGTGGAACTCTACCCTAGGGCAAAACCATCCCTGGCATTTGCCGATCTGGTTGAAAATATGGACTTAGGATCCAATAAACAGATGCTGAAAGGATCTCAGCAGTTTTTCTGGAAACGATTGCTGGCTTTTAATGAAGCCCGTTAAGGGAGGACGGAAATGTTGTATCAACCCACAGCTTATGATCAAAGGGACGAACTGATCAAGGCCCACCTAGATTATGTTGATTTTATTGTCCACCGGATGCGCCCTCAGATACCCGGCAATATCTCCCTTGACGATTTAAAAAGTGCAGCCATGTACGGGTTGATGGATGCGGCCAGCCGCTTTGACCCTGATAAGGGGGTGCTTTTTAAAACCTTTGCGGAAACGCGCATAAGGGGAGCAGTGCTGGATGAACTCCGAAAAATGGACTGGTTTTCCCGTTCCATGCGGGATAAGCACAACCGGGTGTTTCGGGAGGTTAAACGCTTGGAGCAGGAATTGGGCCGGGATCCCACAGAGGAGGAAATCGCCGAGTCAATGGAGGTGGAGCTGGGTGAGTATCAGCAGATATTAAACGAAATCGGTCATCTGGGTGTTATCAGTTTAAACGAAGTGTTGAATGAAGCCGCCGGGGGTGAAACGTTTCTGGACCAGTTAAACGATACCAACGGGCAGAATCCGGAGGAATCCATCGAGGCAAAGGAGCTCGTTGCAGATCTGGCGGAGGCGCTGGACCGGCTGTCGGAAAAGGAGCGGCTGGTGGTCACCCTTTTTTATTACGAGGAGTTTACCCAAAAGGAAATTGCGGGCGTTCTTGAGCTTTCCGAGGGCCGGATTTCCCAGCTGCACAGTCAGGCGCTTTTGAAACTGCGAGCCAGGATGGCCAACTAAAGGGGCGGATATGATGGATGGGACCGGAATATTTTTTGTGGTGTGCCTGTTTTCCGGACTTTGTGTTTTTTTAAGCGGTATTTGCCTGTTGATGGTCATCAAACAGCGGGACAGGTTTAAAAAATTCCGGCTCACCCTAAATGCCCTGGAGCATGCCCTGGAAGTGAAAAGCGAAGTTTTTGGAGGCTCGCCAGCGGTATCCGGAGCGGGGCGGGAAAATCAGCGGCCGGATTTTTCGGAACTTCGGGCGCGGTTTGAAAACAAGGCGGACCTCAGGGAAAACGTGCCGGAAAAATATCGTTATGTCGCCCGTCTGGACCGCTCCGGTCTGAGTGCTGGAGAACTTGCGGATATACTGGATGTCTCGGCGGATGAAGCAGCGCAGATGCTTGCTCTGGCGCGCTTATCCCAGAGCGGTTAAAGACCTGAGCAAAAGCGCCGATAAGAGGGAATAAGGATCCCTGCCGGCATGCAGGGAAGGCTTTGATGTTTCAGGGGAGCAAACCATGAGTTCAGGAATTTACAGTGCATTGTCCGGAGGCTTGGCCAGAATGGAGAAGCTGGATGTGGCGGTTAACAACCTGGCCAATGCCGGCAACATCGGGTTTAAGGCAAGCCGTCTGTCTTTTGAGAGCCTTTTTGATGAGCGCCGTCAGAATTATGCGGGCAACGGCAAGAACTTCTGCCGAACCTCCCAGTGTTTTGTTGATTTTTCCCAGGGAGATATCGAGCAGACCAACCGCTCCCTGGATCTGGCAATTCAGGGCGAAGGGTTTTTCAAGGTGGCGGGCGAAGACGGGTTTTTGTATACCCGCCAGGGCAACTTCCGGCTGGATTCCCAGGGCAATCTGGTGATGGCCGATAGCGGACTCCAGGTGGTCGGCGCCGAGGGGCCGGTGAATCTGCCGCATCGCAATGTCTACATCGACAGTCAGGGCCGGATTACCGCGGATGGGGCACAACTTGGTCAGATCACGCTCTATTCGGTCTCCGACCAGGGAAAACTCTTCCAAAAGGGCAACGGGCTGTGGGAGCTCTCGCCCGAGGCAACAGAGGCCCCGGCCGGTGATGCTGAACTGATCCAGGGCGGGATTGAGCGGTCAAATGTAGATCCCGTGCTGCTGACCACCGAAATTATTGAAACCAAGAGGGCTTACACAGCTTACCTCAAGACCATGAAGGCCTACAGCGAAATGGGGGAGAAAGCCGAAGAGATCGGCCGGATCGGCTGATCGCCGGGATGGGAAACCATGTCACTCAAGACCATATCTGAAAGGAAAGACCTATGATTACAGCCTTATTTTCAGGGGCCACCGGAATGGAGGCGATGGAGACCAAGATCAATGTCATCGCCAACAATCTGGCCAATGTCAATACCACCGGGTTTAAACGAACCCGAGCCAATTTCCAGGATCTGTTGTATCATAACAGACGGGCGGTGGGCAGCGCGGCATCAAACGACACAGAGGTGCCCACCGGTATTCAGGTGGGACTTGGCACGCGAACCGCTTCTGCTGAAAAAGTATATACAATAGGCGATTTTGAAAATACGGGGAACGAACTGGATCTCGCCATTGAAGGCGACGGGTTTTTCCAGGTGGAGCTGCCGAACGGCGAAACCGCATATACCCGGGACGGCGGTTTTAAAAAGGACAGCGAGGGACGTCTGGTAACGGCTGATGGTAATCCTGTGATCCCTGAAATTGTTATTCCCGAGAATGCGACTGATGTTGCTATTGGCAAGGGCGGGACCGTAACCGCCTATCTTGACGGCGAGGCCGGCGGAACCGAACTGGGCGTTATGGAACTGGCCAGATTCGGCAATCCATCCGGTTTAAAAAGTATGGGCAGCAATTTTCTGCTGGAGTCGGATGCTTCGGGCGATCCGGTCTTGGGTGAACCCGGTGCCGAGGGGCTGGGGACAATCGCCCAGGGGTTTCTGGAAAACTCCAATGTCAGCATCATGAAAGAAATGATCAGTTTGATTGCCGGCCAGCGGGCCTATGAGGTCAATTCCAAGGCGGTCAAGGCTGCTGATGAGATTCTGCAGCAAACCAATCAGCTGGTATAAATGTATGAAAAACGGCTGACGCCAGGGTTTTATAACATGAAAAGGAAACGGTGGATCTTGATTGTTTGGGCGCTTGTTCTTCTTCCCGGCATGGGCTTCGGCCTGGAAGTGCGGTTCAGGGCGGATGCCGTAGCCGGCGGGGAAATGCTGACGCTGGCGGATGTGGCCGAGATAAGCCCTCTTTCCGCGGCTGCGGCCCTAAACGGCCTCGTGCTCTTCCCGGCGCCCGGAGCCGGAGAAAAGCAGTGTTTTCAGACCCGGACCCTTAAAGCCTACATACGGGATGCGGTCTCAGACAGCCGGAGCATTGAGTGGAGCGGGGCTGACCTTGTCTGTGTCCGGCATGAGGGCGTGCTCGTAAGCCGGGATAAGATCCGGTCCGTGATCGATGCCAGACTTCGTTCAGCGCTTTCCGGCCTGGACACGGAGCAGGTTTGCTTCAAGCTTCGTAATCCGCCGGATTCCCTGAGCCTGCCGCCGGGCGTCGTGGAGTATGAGGTTTTGTTCTCGGACCGCGATATCATTAGCAGCCGGCAGGTAACGGTGATTATCCGGGTGGACGGCCGGGTTATGGAAAACCTGAGCCTTGCCGGCAGGGTCCAGGCTTTTTTGCCGGTTGTGGTGGCAGGGCGGAGTCTGGGCCGGGACACACAGCTCCAACCCTCGCATGTCCGGATGGAAACAAAGAATATCGGCGACTTGCGAAACCCCTGTCTGGATATCCGCGAGGTGGTCGGGAAGCGCCTGAAACGGCCTGTTGCCATCGGCCGGGTGATCCGCCGCGGGGTTCTGGACCAGCCGGTCCTGGTGGAGCGGAGGCAGATTGTAACCATGGTTTTGCAGAAGGGCGGGCTCCGGATCAGCACCCGGGGAGAGGCCACGGCTGACGGCAGAATGGGTGAGCTCATCATGGTCAAAAACCTGCAGTCTGAACGGGAGGTTCCCTGCGAGGTTATTGGCGAAGGTCTGGCCCGGGTGGATTTCTAACAGGCAGGATGGCTGAAATGAAATGCAGATATTTTTTTATGTTGATAGGAGCGGCGCTGCTGCTGGTTATTGCCGGGTGCGGCGGCGGGAAAAAACCCTGCCCCTCGCCCCAGGTGACGCAGAAAAAGTCTTTCGAAGATCTGAATGCCCATTCGGCCCGGGAGACACGCCGGCAGCAGACCGGATCTCTATGGCATCCGAACCAGAGCTCATTGTTTGAGGAAAACAAGGCATGCCATGTCGGGGATATTCTGACAGTCGCCATTTATGAGCGGGCCAGTGCGGGAAAAGAGGCGGAGACCACGACGGAGCGCTCTTCTTCTGTCGGCATGGGAATTCCAAAACTGTTTGGCTATGAAGCCGCCCTTGCCGCCAAAAATCCCAACCTGGACCCCGGCAGTCTGGTCAGTGCCAGCACGGAAAACAACTTTGAAGGCAACGGCAGTACATCAAGGGAGGAGAGGCTCACTGCAACGCTGACCACCCGTGTCGTGGAAAAGGTGGAGGCCGGCAACCTACGGATTGTTGGCAGCAAAACTGTCAGGGTCAACAACGAGGACCAGATCATTCGACTGACCGGGATTGTCCGTCCGGCCGATATCGATGCCAACAACGTCATTAATTCCAAATATATCCTGGATGCCAGGATCGAGTATACGGGCGACGGCGTTATCAGCGAGAAGCAGCGTCCGGGGTGGCTGGCCCGTTTGTTTGACATTGGGTGGCCGTTTTAAAAAGCGCACGGAGGAGCATTGATGAAACAACGTATAGCCGTCCTGATCATAGCCGTTCCGCTTTTTGGCGCCTGTCTTTTTTGGGCAGCCGAAGGGTCTGCGGCGCGGATTAAAGATCTGGCCGATCTCCAGGGGGTCCGGGACAACCAGCTGGTCGGTTATGGCCTTGTGGTGGGCTTAAATGACACCGGGGATGATTCAAACAACGGGATTACCATGGAGACGGTGGCCAATCTGATGGAGCACATGGGCATGAACCTGGATCGCGAGGCGGTGGATGTTGCCAATACGGCTGCGGTGATGGTGACGGCCAAGCTTACGCCTTACGCCAAAAACGGAAACCGGCTGGATGTCGTGGTCTCCTCGCTCGCGGATGCGGAAAGCCTCTCCGGAGGCGTCCTGCTGCGTACGCCCTTGATAGGCCCGGACCAGAATGTGTATGCCGTAGCCCAGGGCTCGGTCGTTGTGGGAGGCGTTTCCCTGGGCGGCAATGCCGCTGAGGTTGAAAAAAATCATCCCACCGTGGGGCGTGTCCCGGGCGGCGCCCTGGTGGAGCGGGAGCTGGGGTTTCACCTTCCGAAGGACGGCCGGTATGTGTTTCATCTGCGGGAGGCGGATTTTACGACGATTTCACGCATGGTCGAGGTGGTGAATGCAAACTTTGACCAGAGCATTGCGAGTGCAATGGATGCCAAAAGTATGGCGGTGTCGCTTCCAAAGAGCCATTTGTCCAGGCCGATTCAGTTTTTGTCCAGCCTGGAAAACCTTCGGGTTCAGCCGGACAGCAAGGCCAGAATCGTTGTCAACGAACGTACGGGCACAATTGTTATGGGTGCTGATGTCCGGCTTTCAACAGTAGCGGTGGCGCATGGCAATATAAAGCTGATCGTCAAGGAATCCGCCGGCGTATCCCAGCCAGCCCCCTTCAGCAGAAACGGCCAGACCGTAGTGGTGCCGGACAGCGAGGTTGAGGTCATGGAGGAAGAGGCTCGCTTCATGGTCATGGAGAAGGGGGTCAGTGTGGGTGATGTGGCTGCTGCCTTGAATTC
>JAGYOT010000339.1 GCA_018399455.1 Desulfobacterales bacterium | reverse complement strand
ATCAGTCCGGTCACCGGCATCTGCTGGCGGCTCAGATTCTGTTTTCGGCAATGCCGGGGAAGCTTTCTGCCCGATCCCGCCGGCTGCCGCCCCGCGCTCTTTTCTTATTCGGTTCGGTTCGATCTTTTCTAGTTCGGCCACGATCCATAACGGCATTTCTTCGCCTTTGATTCTCCGGTGATCAATTGCGTCGCCAGGCGTTAAAAGGGGACTATCAGCCGTATTTATGGCCAGCGGATCTGTATATAATCGATCCGCAATCCCCCGCCGCACCTCTTCATCCTTGATTGTAAAGTTTATGTAACTAAAGGCCAGATTAAGCCGGCCGGCTTGATCCACAAACAAAACCCCTCCGGTTCTGCGCTGCTTCTTAAACAACAGCCCCCCGCCCGTGCTATACGAAATAAAACGAATCCGCTGATTCGGACCGGCGGTTTTCAGGCCTTCGATCAATGCGGGGACCAGCCGCTCGATTTCTTCAGCCTGGAATACCTGAGCTTTTTCAGCTTCGCCATAGATCAGGGGCTTTTTCAGGTATTGGAGGCGGCTCATCAACTGCGCCAGCTTCTCCTTTTCTATTTCACGAGGATGATTGAACTGCTGCTGCGCAACCCGGCCTTCGATTTTTTGATACTCCAGGCTGACCTGCATATGTTCCTGTTTGACCACCGGTGAGCGGACCCATCGGGTGCCGCAGCCCAAAATCAATCCGAGACAGCAAAGAATTCCCAATAGCCTGACGCGCGTCATCTTTTTATCCTCCCTGGCGTGATTCACCCATCCTCCCGTTGAAATTACCGATCATTGAACCTGAAAAATCTTATAGCAATTTCGATTGCCAGAGTCAAACCACGCCATTTCAGGAATTCGTCCGCAAGATCAAAAAACAGACGGCCGGATTTGCTATACTTTACAGGTCATTCGCCCGGTCCGGCGGTCGGACTGCTGCCGCCGAAGCCGCAAAAACGGTTTGACAGGCATTTGCCTTACCGGTAGAGTAACTGTTGACGGCTGATCGCGTCCTAATCGGCCTCCGTCAGGCCGGGCGGGCGGGATAATGATCTGCAGAAAGCAGAGGTTTTCGTTCAGGCACGATTTATCAGATTCTAAATAACAGATGATCAATCCCTTTTACAGGTAATCATAGATCCAAATGGCCAAACGCAGCAAACTGAATATCCAGAGCTGTGCTCCAACCCATGCCTGGCAGCGCTATCAGACAAAACTTCACAGGCAATCTGCAAGAGAACGGATGATCAAAAGAATCCCGGCCTATATTTTCGTGTTGATCCTTTTGTTTGTTCTGATGAAGGGTTTTTTCTGGGCCCTTGAGCGCATGCCCGCGCCTTCTCCTGAAGCCTCTGAATCCGTTTCAGGCCGGTCGGCCCAGGTCCTGGATCCGTCATTGCTTCCCAAAATTCTTGCTGATGAGCCGTGGTCGGAGGTGACGAAGCCATCATTCAGCGTGACAGCGGGAATTGATGAATTACAGATGCACACCACAATTTGCCCGACCCTTCAGGAAACCATCCAGAACAGCATTGACCAAAAATATGCAAAATACTTCGGGCTTGTCGCGATCAAGCCCGAATCCGGCGAAGTCGTTGCCATGGTCAGTTTTGATAAAACCGGAAGGAATACCAACGTCTGTACCCGGCCGGACTTTCCGGCGGCCAGCCTTTTCAAGATTATCACCGCAGCCGCTGCCATTGAGGAATACGGTTACAGCGCCGGCACCCGGATGGCTTACAACGGAAGGAAACACACGCTTTATAAGTCTCAATTGAAGCCAGAAAACAATAAATACACCAACCATATTTCTTTTGAAGCCTCTTTTGCGAACTCCATCAATCCGGTATTCGGCAAAATAGGGATTAACCAGTTGAAAAAATCCGGCCTGGAAAAGTATTCCCGGGCTTTCGGCTTTAACCGCAATATTGATTTTGACCTGCCTCTGCCGGAAAGTCCAATGGTTATCAAAAATGAGCCCTACCACTGGGCGGAAATCGCCTCGGGCTTCAACAAGCAAACCCTGATTTCCCCCCTGCATGCAGCGGTTCTGGTATCCGGCATCATGAACAACGGGGAACTGATGCGACCGATCCTGATAGCCAGTGCCCATAAGGAAGGCGAAACCATCTACCAAAGCAGCCCCCGGAGATTAAACCGGGCAATCTCACCGGATACGGCCCAAAAGCTCAAACGGTTCATGCACGCCACGGTTAGCGAGGGCACTGCCCGAAACGCTTTCCGCGGCTGCCAGCGTGATCCCGTCCTGTCCAGGCTAACCATTGGCGGCAAAACCGGCTCTATTAACAACAACCCCGAGCACATCAAATATGACTGGTTTGCCGGATTCGGAGAAGAAAAAAACGGCAGCCGGAGAAAACTGGTTGTTTCTGTTTTCGTAGCCCATAAGGAGTATATCGGAACCCGGGCAGCCGTCTATGCCCATCGCGCACTGCAGGCATATTTTGAAAAAAAACAAACAAATTCAAAGACATAAAATGAAACTTATCATCAATCTCGTTCAAATGCTTTTTAACCGGATAGGAGACCGGGGCCGGTTTCGGATTTACTTTGGCCGGCATATCCAAAGTGTTACCGGAAACGCCGTAATCTTCTTCCCGTGTTCAAACACGATTCTTCAATGCGGGATCACTGGCATTGTCGCTGTAAAAATTGCAGATAATATGCCGGTGAATTATCAAATTCCGCCGATCGGGGATTTGATCCGGGAAATAATGCAGTCCTCCAATGCCCCTGACGATCAGATTGATCGCAGGACGGACGGCGAAGCAGAGGAAAAGGCCGCTGGCACATCCGATGGTTTTCCTGGATATTTGGGCGGGGCTCAATTGATCGACACGCTTTATGCGGCAATTCGGTCTTTAAAGACCCGGGGAGCATTTTATCATGTATATACGCAACTGACAGTACAACAAGACCTGGAGGTCTATGCAAAGCAGCTGGGAGAGGTGGTTGAACGGGAAAACGGGCGATTGGAGCGCCTGATGGGAAAGCTTCCGCCGGCCCAGGTCGATATCATGTCCGAGCGGATTGAGCGGTTAAAGGACACGGCCTGGTGCCTTAAAACCGAAGTAATTGATAATATTAAAAAAATAGCGACACTTCATGGTAGTGTTAGCCCCTCCCCGACGCCCGGAACCTTAACTACCTTAAAAAACATCAATGCGGTATTCAACAGTCTTGACCGCCTGGAGGTCCGGGGGAGGGATTCCGCCGGCGTTTCGCTCCTTTTTAGCATGGATTCAGCGATCTACGCGCAGTTTATCAATGCACTGGACGCCGCCGGACTGGGCCCGGAATTCAAAGAACGCCTGGAACGGGATCCCTTGAAGAACCGCTCCATTACGCTTAATTATTCCGAC
>JAGYOT010000338.1 GCA_018399455.1 Desulfobacterales bacterium | reverse complement strand
TGTTCTCACTCATTCCGGCCTTTGCCGCCGCAATCGACAACGTTTTTTCTGTTTGCTTCAGCTTCATCAGTCTCCTCATCTGCGCGTCAGTGATCATCGAGTCTCCTCCAGTGTATGCGAATTTTCTGGAGAATAACTAAATGATCGGGTTGCTATTCGGAAACCTCAATTTTAATTGTCGCTGAACCTCAATTATAATTGTCGCTGATCAGGTTGCTTTCCATTTTTTTCGTAATCAGCTATATAATTGCGGTGTTCTTTTATCCTTTTTAAAATCATTTTGTTTGCAGTGTCAGTAAAGCTTTGAGAGGTTAATTCTTTTTGGTGGAAAGAGGAAAAGCTTTCATCAAGTTCATATCCGATACTATTGCGCCCACATATTGTTGCAGCCAGGGTGGTGGTCCCTGTTCCCGTAAAAGGATCAAGCACGATATCGCTTTTTGAGGAAAACATGTTTATTAACCGGAATGGGATCTCGAGTGGAAAGGCTCCGCTTCTTTTTCTCACGTCTTTTGAATTAAGCTCTTGTCTTGCTCCATTAAGCATCCAAATATCAGAAAACCAAATATTTCTCTCCTCCCAAAAATAAGAACTTTGCCTTCTGTTTTGTTTTTCATGCTCATTTTTAAATTCACGTTTTTGGGGTTTCCGTAATATTAAAACAGTTTCATGTTCTAATGTTATATAAGCTCCACAGGGAAGCATTCCTGATCCCATAAATTTAGTTGGTGAATTTGATGGTTTTCTCCAAATTATTTCAGGTAGAATGATAAAGCTATAGCGCTACGATAAATTGATACACTTTTGCTATGATAAATTGATACGTTGGTTTACACCCCGCGACAGATGAAAAGCAAAGCCTCCCGCCCCTGCCGCCTAACCCCGCCCAAAAAATATAATAATGGACCCCGCCGGCCGCTGGCTTGTCTCTTTTTGCGCGCTATTTTACGGAGAAGGAAAAAGGCGATTCATCAATTTGAGGAGCTTGTTGACCTGGAGCCCCAGCGCCGTTGTTTTTTGCTCCAGCTTTAAAATCCGGTCGATTAAGTCCTGGTCAGCTGATGGAGGTTGGCAATTATGGGGTGGTTTTGCGATGCCGTCGAGTATCCGGCCAATATGGTTTGCGTTATGCGACGATGATCTCTCTTTGACATAATTTGGCTCATTGCAGCCGGGGCTGTCAGGCTTGCTGCCATGGAGTTTTTTCAAAAACCGAACGCTGTTTACAAAATCGGATTGCCGCACAATCATTACCAGGTCGATGGTGTTGATATTTTTCTGACAATCAAAACAGCGGGCCAGGTTGGTTTTGTGGTTGACGCCGGTGTTATACCCCTTGCAAAAGGGACATAAAAAAGTAAAGCGACCCGCCCGGGTCTCGCAGGGGACATGTAACTCTTTGATCAGCGCGTCAATGCCGATATCGTTTCGAACAACGTAGAGTTCGCTGCGGGAGAAGTTTTTTTCCGTCATGTCACCGGATCCAGCTTGGCACGAAGACTGACGCAGTCTTTCATATTGATCACGTGGCTGTTTTCTGTCAGGCGGTCCACCAGGGCCGCAGTCAACTGCTGATTTTGCAAAAACGACGCCCATTGGCTAAAGCCAAGATTCGAGGTGATCAACGTCGTCTTTTTCTTGTGCCGCTGGTTCATCAGGGTAAAAAACAAACCCACCTGGACCGGCTCCACCTCGATGTAGCCTATTTCATCGATGAGCAAAACGTCATAAGCGGCAAATTTCTTTAAAACCGCAGCTTCCGTGTGATCGGCAACCGACTGGTAAAGCTGTTCCACGAGTTCCGGGAACGTAACAAATCGACCCTTGTAACCCTTGTCAATCGCCTGGATCAAAAAAGCCGTAGCCAGCCCGGTTTTACCCGTGCCGGTCGGCCCGATAAAAATCACATTCCGGCTTTGGGTCATATAGTCAAACCCATCATAGAGTCCCATGATCTTTTTCCGGTTAAGCTTCGGCTGCCGATCAAACGGGAAGGTCTCCATCACAAAAGGCTCCGGCATCCTCGCCCGTTTTAGTCTGCCCTTGCGGGAGTTTTCCATTTTGATCATGTATTCCTGGTCAATGACATGCTCCAGGAGCCGAACATGGGAGTAGTTGCCCTTGCGGGCAGTAGACAGATAATGGTCCCAGTTGGCCAGCAATCCGCCAAGACGAAGATATTTCAGTTTTTTTATGATCTCTTCATTCATCATGGGTATCCCCGCTTAATCGGTCATATACGCCCAGGTCGACGCCATCGGACAAACACCCGTCAATATAGGCCTGCCTGGACTCAAATGGCCCGCTAATCGTCGGCATGGGCGTCTGGATATCCCCGTCGCGCATTTGCAGCACCGCAATGCGCTCAACAGTCCGGATATCTGTAATGCGATATTTCAGGGCCCGCTTGACGGTTTTGACAAAAACCGGCAGGGCAAGTTTGCCGTATAACCCGTAAAGCCCCCGGATAAACCCATGCTTTTGCTTGCCACCGGAGGGCAGCGCAAAATCCAAATACGCATTGATCGATTCATCCGCATCCCGCAGGATCTTTTCTTCTCTGGCCGTTGGCCGTCTTCGGTTCCAGGGCTTTTGCGGTGGTCTGCAACCCCCTTCGGGATAAATCACTTCGTTTTTTCGGCCGGCTGCCGCAAGGAGATATTTCCCCATGAGCTCCCGGCGATGATAAATCTTTATGTGATCGCTGTACTGCAGGACCTTTACATCGTCGCGACGGGTCCCGGGCACCCAGTAGTAATTGCCGTCAAATGACACATATCCGTACTGGTCCGTACCTCTTTTATGGTCGAGGTAAGGCGGCTCGACATACAGCGGCAATTGTATGAGATACGGTTTTTCCTGCTCAAATGCCGCCGCAGGGATCAATCGGGCCTTGCCCGTGGGACGGTTTGCCATGCGAAGGGTCGACCATTCAAAGCCCTGCTCATTTATGTCCTCAATGCTCTCAAATCTGCGTCCCGGGAAAAAATTGGTTTCCACCGTGTAAAAGCCCCGTTCATTTCCGGCTTTCCGGTTCGCATGCCCTTTTTCATGACAGACAAATCGAAAACCGTATTGCCTGGCAAATTGCTCCATCTCAGGGACAATCACCGCGTTTTTGCCGGTGCCGTAAAGTCTGGCCAGGTTCGTGTTGTCAATAATGCACACCGGGGCTGCATATCCCCAGAACAAGAGGGCTTCGTGAAAAAAACATTTCATGGCAAACCGGTCAAACGAGCGGTAAAATTTTAAATACCGGACTTTTGAATACCGAAAATACAAAAGCGAGGACACCACGGGGATATATTTCTCACCCAACCGGACGCGGTGTACCGTGGTGTCATGCTGCATCTCGGCACCCGGCTCATCCGGCACGTGATGGCAGCGCCTGGC
>JAGYOT010000337.1 GCA_018399455.1 Desulfobacterales bacterium | reverse complement strand
TCTGTTTTCACAGGCTTTGACTCATCTTTAACCGGGCATTTTGCAATCTTTTTTAAAAACAGCCAGTTACAAGGCGAAAAAATGTCTTTGGCACTACTCTTATTTCAACCTCATCCGCAGACGGGTCTTTATTATATCTTAACCTGAAGCCATAAAAACAAGAAGTCAAGCAGTGTTAAACGTCCAGTAAAAACCGTTTGACAGTTATTTGTACTGCCGGCTATTTTGTTTTTCCACCAGCAGACGAAGTCAATGGCTTCTGCCAACTGCCTGTCACAAGGACGCCTACAGCATCCGAACCCGGTGAAAGGAGATTTGATGACAGAAACATGTATCCTCTACGGCGCCCCCTGTTCGCTTTATACCGGATAGGGAGATTATGCTTCTGGCAGCTTTTTGCAAATTTGAGTAAAAACTCTCCCTTATGGCATTTGGTGGGTGATGTGCCATATTTAACCTTCGATTATGTTTTTCATTCTTGCAATGATAAGGTCCGCCCGTGCCTGACTCACCGGATCCGCAGGCAAATGTCCCGGCAATGCCTCCAGAAAATGCTGGTTTTCTAACAAATTTGCCAAACGTCTTAAGAGATACGTGCTCAACTGCTTATCAGTATTCTTGACTTCTTCAACAATCTCGAATCTCCCGACAAGAAGAGTGACAATGTCTTCCATGTCCCGGCTCATCAGGTAATCGTTTTGTCCGCGGCCATCAAAGGCTTCAAACTTTGTGGCAAGGAAATAGGGCGCCGGCAATATCCGGATTTGTGGGCATCACATCCAGAAGGAGTTCTGCCCGTTATCGGTCTAAATTCGTCTTCACTGTGCCCTATCATTAAAATCGATTCGGTGCAGGTTTTTTGTCATACAGAACTCTTTTCAATTTTTTTCCCGCATCTGAAAACCGGATAGTTGCGGCCCTTCAGAAATGCCGATTCATTCAGCTTCCATTCCGGGAATACCTGTTGTGGCAAACCGCCCGCCTTTTTCAACGACCTTGTTTTTTTATAACCGGTACGCCTTCAAGGCTGTCGAGAACCTCCATTAGCCGGGTTTTGCGGGCATGGTTCTCTCTCAGGTTCTGCAGATATTTTTGCCATTCCTTCTGCTTTCCTTGTTTTTTCATCACCCCTGCGGCTTTGCGCAGGTATCGGCCTGCCTGCTGGTATGCTTTGGGCTTGACCTGTGCAATCAGTTGTTCCGCTTTTAGCTGCCAGATAGACACCGCCCGGTCCGGAGCATGGGTTTTAAGGGCTTCTGCCACTTCATTGTTGTCAACGCCCGGCCGGCCATATTTGCTCTCCGGCAGCCGGTCGTACCAATACAGGACACGTTCCGGATTTGATTCAAACAGGGCGATTTCAATGAGCTCGGCCGCCATGGGAAAACGGTGTTTCCGTTCTGTTTTCGGGACCTCAAGTCCGGAATCCGGAAGCGGCCAGCCTTTTTGTTCCCAGGGCGGCTCCCCTTTTTCAAGATACTGCAGCAGGGCTTGGCGCACCGTCTGCCAGGCCCGGGCTTTGGACGCCGCATCTTTACAGCCTTCAAAGGTTTGCCGGCAAGGCCGGCGCACAAATTGCTCCACCTGCATTGCCGCCAGCACGGGCCAGTTTTCCTGCCGGGAGTAAATTTCGCGAAGCGATCCGCGCAGCCCGTCTGCTATTCCGGGCAATTTGTTTTCTGTGGCGCGTATTCCCTCGTGGATCCAGCGTTTTGCCTCCTCGGACTCCCCCGCTGAAACCAGAACATCGACCAGGCGTCGATAGCTGTCTGTCTCTTTCGCCTCGGACTTGCACAATGGCACAATTTCATCCTCTCTGCCGGCCCGCTCCAGGGCATGAATTGCCCAGTCACTAAGCCGGTCGCGTTCGTAGCAGTGGCTGAATCTGTCTTTGTCACGCGGGGGTTTCATCTCCTTTAAACGCTGCAGCAGCCGGTTCGCAAGAGTACTCCATGCCGATTCCGGGTGGTCAGCATACAGGTATTCCGCCAGGGAATCGTATAGGTCATAGGGGTCCCCGAGCACGGCATCCAGGGCCCAGTTGAGTCTGTCTGCATGATCAAGTGATGAATGCTCCAGTGCCCTGACCACCACAGGCATACAGGCGGCAAGCTCCAGGGCTTCTTCACCCTCGTCATGGTAATCCTCAATCAGGCGAACCCCGGCGGAAAGCAGTTCGCTTCCCAGGTTTACCACCTCGTCGGCATGCCCGGCATGAAGCAGTGCTTCAAGTCTTTTGAAAATCCCGGTATAATCCGGCATAAACCTCTCGCCCTCCCAAGGGTCATGCCAGTAGGGCCCTTCGTTTATCTTCCGGATTTCGCGGTGCAGACGCTTCGATATTGTCTGCGTATCACCCGAAGCCAGTTGCTGCCGGTCCACAATTTCCCGTGCTACCCCGGGGTGCGCCTGCGCGATTTCCTGAACCAGTTCTATGATTTGTGCTTTTGTTTGGCGTTTCAGAAACCTGCCGATTTCCTCGCGCACATCAGGAGAGATCACTGTTTCTTCATCAATGTCTTCATCGTCCTGGACTTTCTCGTCAAGCAGCTTCAGGCGGGGATCGTCCCGGCCCGCCCCGGAAACGGTCTGTCCTGCTTCAATTCGCCTTAGATATTCAAGCAGGGCGGCCACCCCGTGTTTGCAATCCAATTCATAGGGACAGGTGCAGACCGAATCCGGCAGACCGTCATCCGTCATAACCACCTTGACTGCATACCTCTGTGTCCCGTCCACCCAGGCAACCAGGCCGCCGTCTTCTGTTACGGCCGGATCCCGGACCCGTCCCATGTTTTGATACCCTTTTCCCCGGGAGACAATCCTGTCTCCGGCCCAGTCCGCAAGATCATCCCACGTCAACTCAGCAAACATATCCGTTCGCGTTTTTTTCTTTGCCATGGATTCAGTTCCAGTTCGGTAGACGCCATTCGGGAAACCGGGCAGATCCGGCAGTTGTTGCCCCAATGGCAGATGTTTCCGGTTGTGTGCACGCTAAAAAAATTGGACCTGTGCAATCATCACCAGATCCCTTTTGTCCTCGGCCACGCTTTATACATGAAGGCCATACACGGGGGTAAAACCAAAAACGATAAGGTCGATTCCTTTAAACTGGCTTCGCTTCTAAGGGGCGGCAATTTTCCGCTTGCCTATGCCTATCCCGCTGAAATGCGGGCAACCAGAGACCTTTTGCGCAGAAGAATGTATATCTCCCGGCACTGCAACGAACTGGTGGCGCACATCCAGAACACCAATACCCAATACAACCTGCAGCCCTTCAGGAAAAAGCTTTCCAGAAAATACAATCACGAAGGCATTGCAGAACGATTTGATGATCCGGCCGTGCAGAAAAGCGTTGAGACGGATCTTGCCATGATCCAGGCGTTCAATCAGATCCT
>JAGYOT010000336.1 GCA_018399455.1 Desulfobacterales bacterium | reverse complement strand
TTTTGCCGTACAGCACCTGTCCATGGCCTTTGGCGGATTAAAGGCCATGGACGACGTGTCGTTTGAAATCGAAAAAGGGATGGTCTACGCTATTATCGGTCCCAATGGTGCGGGTAAAACCACCCTGTTCAACTGCATCAACGGCATCTATCCGCCAACGGACGGACGCATCGTTTTCAAAGACAGAAACATCAAAGGCCTCCTGCCCGATAAAGTGTCAAAAGCCGGCATTGCCCGAACATTTCAAAACATCGAGCTGTTTTCCAACATGAACACCATGGAGAACATCATGCTGGGCAGACATCTGTTCATGCGAACCGGGCTTTTCCGGGGCGGGTTCATGTGGGGGAAAAACTCCTTTGCCGGAAAAGAAGAAATTGAGAACAGGCGCAAAGTCGAAGAGATAATTGATCTGCTGGAACTGCAGACCTACCGCAACAAAATCGTCGGCGGCCTGCCCTACGGGATTCAAAAAAAAATCGAACTGGGCCGGGCCCTTGCCACAGAGCCGGAACTGCTTTTGCTCGACGAGCCCTGCGCGGGGATGAACGCAGAGGAAAAACAGGATGTCGTCTTTTGGATCAAAGACATTCAGTCCGAGCTCGGGATCACGATCCTTCTTATCGAACATGACATGAACATGGTCATGGACATATCCGACCAGATCCTGGCATTGAATTTCGGCCGCCAAATCGCCGAAGGCACGCCCGAGGAGGTCGGCGTGCATCCGGAGGTGCTGAATGCCTACCTGGGGACAGAAGAAGAACAGGGGAAATAAATTTTCAAGTCATCCATATCGGAGCAGAAATTGGGCGTTTTACTGGAAATCAAGAACATAGAAACCTACTATGACCTGATCTATGCCATCCGCGGAGTCTCGCTTAAGGTGGCTGAAGGCAGCATCACGACGATTCTTGGCAACAACGGTGCCGGCAAAACAACGATCCTGCGCACGGTCATGGGTTTGATCGACGATCAGCCCGACAAGGGGACCATTGAATTCATGGGCCGGCGTATCGACGGACTGGATACCGAAAAAATTGTGCGCATGGGCATCTGTCTTGTCCCCGAAGGGCGGGAGGTTTTCGAGGAACTCTCTGTCAGGGAAAACCTGATGATGGGGGCCTACATCCGCTCGGACAAAAAGGCCGTGGCTGAAGACCTGGACCGGGTGTGCGCTTATTTCCCGATCCTTTCCGAGCGCATCGGCCAATGGGCCGGCACCCTTTCCGGGGGAGAGCAGCAAATGCTGGCGATTGGAAGGGCCCTGATGAGCCGTCCCAAACTGCTGTTCCTGGACGAGCCCTCCTTAGGACTCTCCCCCCTGCTGGTAAAGGAAATCTTTACCATCATTAAAAAGATCAACGAGGAGGGCGTCACCATACTGCTCGTGGAGCAAAACGCCAGAAAGGCCCTGGAAGTCTCCGATGATGCCCTTATCCTTGAAAACGGCCGCTTTGTCATGAAGGGCAGATCCAGTGAACTGATCCATGACGAGAATGTAAAGGAGTTCTACATGGGGGTACGGGCCGAGGCGTCGGCCAAGGGATACCAGCGCTGGAAGCGCAAAAAAGTATGGCGGTAGGAGGGAGGAAAACATTGACCGCATCCACAACCCCTGCAGTTTTAAGGCAGACCGTTTCGGGACGGGGCCCCATGACGGCCCTGCGCTATAAAAAGCTCGGCCTGTGGCATGATATCACGTGGGAACAGTATTATGGAACAGCCGAAAATATCAGTGCGGCCTTGATCGACATGGGCCTTGAAAAAGGTGCCTGTGCGGCCATTATCGGGGACAACAGCCCGGAATGGGCCATGATTGATATGGGCATTCAGTGCGCCGGCGGTGTATCGGTGGGCATTTACACCACCAACGCCTGGCAGGAGGTCCAGTACGTGGTGTCCAATTCCGACTCAGTTTTTCTGTTTGTCGAAAACGAAGAGCAGCTCGACAAATGGCTTAATTTCAGAGACGCCGCGCCGGCGCTGAAAAAAGTTATTGTATGGGATACCAAGGGCTTGCGGGACTTTTCAGATCCCATGTTAATCAGCCTTGAAAAACTTATCGAACACGGCCGGACGCTTCCCAAAAAAACCGTGGACAGCCGCATGGAACAACTCCGGCCCGAGGATCTGTGCGTACTGATTTATACTTCCGGCACCACCGGTCCCCCCAAAGGAGCCATGCTGACCCACGGCAATGTCACCTGGATGGCCGATGCCATTGTGGAACAAAACTACATGAACAAGCAGGACGAAGTGCTTTCCTTTCTTCCCCTGTGTCATATTTTTGAACGGCTTTTCTCCGTTTTCGCTCATATCCGGCATGCCTATGTGGTTAATTTTGTGGAACAACCGGATACGCTGACGGACAACATGATCGAGGTCTCGCCCACCGTGGGCTATGCCGTGCCCCGGATATGGGAAAAATACTATTCCGCCATACAAATCCGCATGTCTGATGCCACATGGGCCAAACGGCTGGCCTACCAGCTGGCTATCAACACAGGGCGGAAACGGGCGTCTCTGAGAATGAACTTTCAGAAGATGCCCGTCTGGCTGGAGCTTCTTTTTCAGCTTGCCCACTTTGCCGTCTTCCGAAAGCTGAGAGAAAGGCTGGGCTTTGACAGAATCCGGGTGGCTTATTCAGGGGCCGCCCCCATATCGCCCCAGGTGCTTTTCTTTTACCAATCCATTGGAATCAACCTGATTGAGGGCTACGGTCAAACCGAGGGGACCGGTGTCACCTGCACCTCCCAGGAAGGCAGGACGAAATTCGGCACTGTCGGCACACCGGTGCCGGGCACCGATGTCAAAATCGCAGAAGACGGAGAAATTCTTGTCAAATCCCCAGGCGTTTTTGCCGGCTATTACAAAAATGAAACGGCCACTGCCGAAACCCTGCAGGACGGATGGCTCTATTCCGGCGACGTGGGCGAGATGGATGAAGATGGATATCTGAAAATTACAGACCGGAAAAAAGACATCATCATCACTGCCGGGGGAAAAAACATCTCCCCGCAATATATTGAAAACCTTCTCAAGGCCAGCATCTACATCAACGATGCGGTCCTGATCGGGGATCGACGTAAATTTTTAGCGGCCCTGATCATGATCGACGAAGACAACGTGGTCAAGTACGCCCAGGAACATAAAATTCAGTTTTCGACGTACGGCGATCTGACCGCCAGCCCGGAAATCAATAAGCTGATCCAGTCGGAAATCGATCAGGTGAACAGCACCCTCGCCCGGGTCGAAAATGTTCGTAAATTCCGTATCCTTCCCAAAAAGCTCTACGAAGAAGACGGCGAGGTGACACCGACCATGAAAGTCAAGCGCAAGTACGTCAACGAAGCCTTTGCCGATATCATTGAAGCCATGTACGGCGGTTCTTGAGCCGGGAACC
>JAGYOT010000335.1 GCA_018399455.1 Desulfobacterales bacterium | reverse complement strand
ATTTGCACCGCTCGGTCCCGGGCCTCGGGCCGGGGGGAAAACTTCTAAATAAACCTAAATCGCTCAGTTTAGGTTCAGATCAAAATTTTATGCCGCACTCCTTCAAACCGGCAATTCCCGGGGACACGCTGACTGTATCCTCGATGCCTTCCGCCGCAAGGTTGATCTGCGCCTCGTAAGAACGTACCCCGGTGTTGCAGAGGAGAATCAGCTTTTTATCCCGTGGCACCTCATCCATGCGTTCACAGAGTTCATCATGGGGAATGCTCTTCCATATGCCCGGGAACTTCTCTTCAAAGGGCTTGCCGTCTGCACTGGCGCGGCAGTCCAGGAACAGACAGCCGCTTTTTTCCTCGTCCAGCCAGCATTGATCAAATTCACTCGGCTCCATTGGCCTGAACCGGCCCTCAATGAAATTTTCAGCCGCGTTGCCCAGTGCATTGATCACGTCCATGGCGGAGGCGAAAGGCGGTGAATAGGCCAGCTCCAGGTTGCTGATAACATCCACGCCGGGTTTATACTGAAGCACCGTGGCCACCGCATTCACCCGGGCAAACATGCCGCTGTCAACTCCTCCGTAGCCCTGGATGCCAAGCACCTGACGGGTGGATTTATCAAATACCAGTTCGAGATAGATCACCTCTTTTTCCGGGTAGAAGTGGGCGCGATCAAACTGGGCGACCTGCACACTGGCGGCATCAAAACCGGCCTTTCGGGCGGTTTCCACCGTGAGTCCGGCACCGCACAGGGCACCGTCAAAAACCTTCACGACAAAGCTGCCGACGCCCCCCGGGAACCGTGCATCACCGCCGGCAAGATTGGTTCCGATGACCCGTCCTTCCCGGTTGGCCATGGAGCCCAAAGGGAAAAAACCAGGCTGTCCGGTAATCAGATTCGTAATCTGGACGCAATCCCCGCCTGCATAGATGTCCGGATCCGTGGTCTGCATGTGGTCGTTCACCACCAGAAAACCGGCGGGAGAGATTTCCAGACCAGCCTGGCGGGCGAGATCCGTATTGGGCTCAATACCCACGGCCATGATCACCAAATCCGCATTAAGCGTCCGTTTGTTGGTTTTCACCCGTTCAACCTTATCCGTTCCTTCAATGGCTTCCACGGATTCAGAGAGGTAGAAAGTGATGTCGTTTTCCTCCATCTGGTGCTGGGCCATCCGGGCAAAATCCTGACCCACGAATCCCGGCATGATCTGATCACAGAACTCCACCACTGAGGTTTCGATCTCCCACATATCAGACAAAGCCTCAGCCATTTCAAGGCCGATAAACCCGCCTCCGATCACCACTGCACGCTCCGCCTCGCCGGATACAATCATTTCCTTGATCCGGATGGCGTCGTGAAGATTGCCGACCCGATAGACATTTTCAAGCTCAACACCCGGAATCCCGAGTTTTTTGGCCCGCGTTCCGGTACCCAGGACAAGCTTGTCATAAGGGAGAGCCTCTTCAGCCCCGTCCTTTTTGCGAATACGCACCCGCTTGTTTTCCCGGTCAATGCCAAGGGCTGTCACCCCGGTCATGGCATCAACACCTTTGTCGACCTTGAAAAAACGCTCGTCGCGAACCATGTGAAAACTTGTGGAGCGCAACTGGGATTCTTCACTCACATCACCCGAAATATAATAAGGGATGCCGCAGCCGCCGTATGAAATATACTCATCCGAATCAATCAGGGTCACCGTAGCATCCTGCCGCAAACGCTTAAACCGGCAGGCCGCCTTGGAGCCCACGGCCACTGCGCCGATAACGACGACATTCATAGCCATTTTCAAATCCTCCTTCGTTAAGATATTCCGTCCGCCCCCAAATCCGGCGCTTAAGCCTTCTCCCGGCCGAATCCCCGGCGGTTAAGGCAGGGACGGAAATGCATCAAATCGGTTAATCGGAAAACGTATTAAGCATAAGCTCAAAATTTGATACTATAGATATTCCAGGCGGGTTTCGCAAGGCCAAATTTGATGCACTCGTAAAAAGCCACCCTAAACCGATTCCTCAGGAGGATATCAGAATTTCTTCATCTGCGCCTCTCCTGCCGTCCGCTTATCAGAGCTCAAACTTTTCCGGCGGCCTTCGCTCCGGGACATACACATGGGGGACCTCTTCCGCATTCCAGGCTTCGGACACATAAAGACCGCAGTAGCAAGAGCCGTATGCCTCGACATCCGGCTCGCGATAAACACAAGGGCAAATGATGTCCTTGTCTTTTTCCCGGTCTCCGGAAGCCAGCCGGCAGGGGCAGGCCATATACCCATAGCGCTCCTTGTTAACCAGCAGGGCATCCAACAGTTCCATAACGTATTTGGTATCCTTGTTGAAGTAATACCCCTTGGGTTCCTGTACCTTCTTCAACTGATCATACAATTGTTCGGCATTCATGAGAGTCCCAGCGCCTCCTTGATTTCTTTTTCCTTATACCCCACAATGACCTGATCCCCTATTTTAATCGTGGGAAACGAGCATTTCGGATTGAGTTGTTTCACATCCTCAATCACGGCCTTTCGCTCTTCGCCTTCAAGCAGATCCACATCAACAAAATCATACGGCACGTTGCATTCGTTCAACAAGCGCTTGGTTGATTTGCAGTGTCCGCATGTACTTAAGGCATAAATATACACATCATCGCTTGCCATGGTCTCTTGCTCCTTATCAGTCAATGGTTTCTAAAAGGGATGTGCTCTATTCAAATGAAACAATGATTTCCTCATAGGTTTTCCGCCATTTCGGCGGAGCCAGGGTTTTGTCGGAACGAAAATAGCCGACCGACAGCAGCAGCGGAATCCAGTAATGATCCGGAATCCGGAATTCATGTCTGACTTTTTCCAAATCAAACCCATCCATGGGATGGGTGTCCAAGCCTAAACTCTTGGCTGCAAACATTAATGCCATAGCAAAAAATCCCGTGTTTTTACAAGCATACGCCACCTGCCGGGACTTGGAAGCCCCGTAAAGGGACTGACATACGCCGTCAAACCAATCCCGCTGGGCCTCGCCCATCGTTCCCGCCTTAACCAGTTCAGTAAAATTTTTCTCAACAAAGGGATGTCCGGGCTTCCAGCCCGCCATGTCAGCCAGCACAATCAATGTCACAGGCGCTTCAGAGACTTTCGGCTGGTTCCAGGCATGTTGCTGGAGGCGGTTTTTGTCGTTCTTGTCGCGCAGCACAATAAGACTCCAGGGCTGCAGGTTGAAACCGCTCGGCGCCTGCGCCGCCATCTCAACCATCTCCCGCAAAAGATCTTCAGGAACGTCTTTTCCCGGATCAAAAAAATTAACCGCCCGTCTGCCATAAGCCACATCTTTAAATTCCATATGCTTCTCCTTTTGCGTTCCCGGCCGAAATCCATACACATAGACTTCATCCCGTAATGATTCATTTGCGGATGAATACTTACCTAATAT
>JAGYOT010000334.1 GCA_018399455.1 Desulfobacterales bacterium | reverse complement strand
TCTGTCTTCTGTCTTATATCTTCTGACTCCTGTCTTCTGACTTCTGTCTTCTGTCTTATATCTTCTGACTCCTGACTTCTGACTTCTGACTTCTGACTTCTGACTTCTTGTAGTTGTTTAACTCTCTTTATCCGATTCTTCCTTTTCGCAGACAATGCTGGGATCCGCAAGCTGCTTCAAAGTCTGATGCCGGCGGTTGATTTCCTCCTCAATCTGCTTGCGCAGTTTCTTCGACTCCTCCGGAAATGTTTTTTCCAGAGAGGCAAACCGGTTCTCGCCAGACAGAAACTCCTGAATACTGCCGTCCGGATCCTTGGATTCGAGAATAAACGGATTCTTGCCTTCCTTCGCAAGCAGCGGATTATACCGATACAGCGGCCAGTAGCCGGCTTCAACCGCCCGTTTCTCCTCAGCCTGGCTTTTGCCCATGCCGACTTTAAGGCCCTGGTTGATGCAGGGAGCATAACAGATAATCAGGGATGGTCCGGGATAGCTGTCCGCCTCCACAAAAGCCTTAAGCGTCTGCTGCTTGCTGGCCCCCATGGCGATTGAAGCCACGTACACATAGCCGTAGGTCATCATCAGCCGGCCCAGTTCCTTTTTGCCGGTCTTTTTCCCGGAGGCCGTGAATTTTGCCACCGCTCCGGTGGGAGTAGCCTTTGAGGACTGCCCCCCGGTATTGGAATAGACCTCCGTGTCCAGGACCAGAATATTGACGTCATCGCCCGAGGCCAGCACATGATCCAATCCGCCATAGCCGATGTCATAGGCCCAGCCGTCGCCTCCAAAGGCCCAGATGGATTTCTTGACCAAAAGATCGGACATGTCATAGATGGCATCCAGCACGGGGTCCGGCTCCGTTCCCGCAATGAGCTGCTCGACCTCACGGCCATAAGCGGCCGATTCCTTGGCATCGTTCATATGCGTCAGCCATCCCTGGATGGCATCTTTCAACTCCTGGGACAAATCCTTTTCCAGGGCTTCGTGCATCAGATCCGCCAGCTTGCTGCGGCGCTGATAGTAGGACATGGCGATACCGTAGCCGAACTCAGCAGCGTCTTCAAACAAAGAATTGCCCCAGGCCGGCCCGTGCCCTTCCTCATTGGTGCAGTACGGGATCGAAGGCGCGGATGCCCCCCAGATGGAACTGCAGCCGGTGGCATTGGCGATGATCATGCGCTCACCGAACAACTGGGTGAGCACCTTGACATAGGGCGTCTCACCGCATCCGGCACAGGCTCCGGAGTACTCCAGAAGCGGCTGGCAGAACTGGCTGCCCTTGACTGTTTCGCGTTTGACGAGATCATCCCTTATCGGCAGCGTTTCCGTAAATTCATGGTTGGGGACCTGAGCAGGGGTCTGGGTGTTTAAGGGACGCATGACCAGGGCCGGCTTCTTGGCCGGACAGATATCTGCACAGTTGCCGCATCCCTGACAGTCCAGGGGATGCACCTGCATGCGGAAGTTATACCCTTTCAGCTCTTTTCCCGTAGCCGGCTTGGTCTCAAAGCTCTCCGGCGCGTCTTTAAGCTCCTCGTCTGTTACCAGCACCGGACGGATGGCTGCATGCGGGCAGACAAAAGCACACTGGTTGCACTGAATGCAATTTTCTGCGTTCCATTCCGGAATATTGATGGCAACGCCGCGTTTTTCATACCGGGTGGTGCCCAGGGGGAAAATCCCGTCAGGCTCAAAAACGCTCACCGGGAGTTCGTCGCCCTTCTGCTCGATCATCGGCCGCATCACCTGCTTGACAAAATCCGGTTCGGATTTCTGCCCGGCCAGCGCCTTGACCTCATCGACGGCATCCTTCCAGGAGGCCGGATAGTTAATTTCGACGACATTATCCAGGGTCTTGTCAACGGCGTCGACGTTCATCTGGACGACCTTTTCGCCTTTCTTGCCGTAGGTCTTTTCAATGTCGGACTTGAGATAGCTGATGGCTTCCTCAAAAGGCAGGACGTTGGCGAGCTTGAAAAAGGCGGTCTGCATGATCATGTTGATCCGACCGCCCAAGCCGACGGACTCAGCGATCTTGATAGCATCCACATTATAGAATTTGAGATTTTTCCGGGCGATGGTCCGGCGCATTTTTGCAGGGAGCGTCTTTTCCATGTCCTCAACCGTCCAGGGCGAGTTCAGCAAGAATGTGCCGCCTTCTTTAATGCCCTCCAGTACATCGTAGAGCTGTACATAACTGGTGTTGTGGCAGGCCACATAATCGGCCAGATTAACCCGGTATGTGGATTGAATCGGATGGCTGCTGAAACGCAGATGGGAGACTGTGAGGCCGCCGGACTTCTTGGCATCATAGGAAAAGTAGCCCTGGGCATACTGCTCCGTATGATCGCCGATGATTTTGATGGCACTTTTGTTGGCGCCCACGGTCCCGTCTGCACCCAGGCCCCAGAACATGCACTGCACCGTGCCCTCCGGAGTTGTGTCGAAATCCTCTTTCGCCGGCAGCGACGTATGGGTCACATCATCCTTGATTCCCACCGTGAAATGGTTTTTCGGCCCGAGCGAGGCCATGTTGTCATAAACCGCCTTTGCCATGGCGGGGGTGAACTCCTTGGAACCCAGGCCATAGCGGCCTGTGCTGATGACCGGCATATCCCCGTATTCCTTAAAGGCCGTACAGATATCCGTATAAAGGGGATCTCCGACCGCGCCCGGCTCCTTGGTCCGGTCCAGTACCGTGATATGCTCGACGCTTGCAGGCAGCGCGCGCATGAAGTGTTCGATGGAGAATGGACGATACAGCCGGACCTTGACCAGGCCGAGCCGCTCGCCCTGCTTGTTCAAATAGTTAACCGCCTCTTCGATGGTCTCAGTGGCAGAGCCCATCGCCACAACCACCCGTTCCGCATCCGGATGTCCCACGTAATCAAACGGGCTGTAGCGCCGGCCCGTCAGATTGCCGACCTTGTCCATGTATTCTTCCACAATGGGAATAATATCATTATAGAAGGGGTTTGCCGCCTCACGGTTCTGGAAATAGATATCCGGATTTTGAGCGGTTCCTCTGATATGGGGATGCTCAGGATTCATGGCGCGGCTGCGGAAATCATCAATAGCTTCAAAATTGACCAGATCAGCGATATCATCGTAGCTGATCAGTTCAATTTTCTGAATTTCACTGGAAGTACGAAACCCGTCAAAGAAATGGAGGAACGGAAGGCTGCCGTCAATTGCCGAAAGGTGAGAAACCAGACCAAGATCCATAATTTCCTGAACAGAGCCCGAGGCGATCATAATAAAGCCGGTCTGCCGAACCGACATGACATCGCTGTGGTCCCCAAAAATGGAAAGGGCGTGTCCGGCCAGGGCCCGGGCGGTGACATGAAAAACCCCCGGGAGCAGCTCGCCCGCAATCTTATACATATTCGGAATCATGAGCAGAAGGCCCTGGGAAGCAGTAAAT
>JAGYOT010000333.1 GCA_018399455.1 Desulfobacterales bacterium | reverse complement strand
GGCGGCAATGGCGCGGGCCAGGATCTCTTGACGGATGCGTTTTCCGAAAATATCCGGGGGATGGGCCCAGGCGTAGCAGAGATGGAATTTGAGGAACGCGAATCCGAGCCGATTGTCATCTTTCTGGCCGACAAGACCTCTGCCGGCGCGTGGAACCTTCCGCTTTACAAGATGTTTGCAGATCCTTTCAATACGGCGGGTCTTACCATATCGCCGAGCATGCACCAGGGGTTTCGTTTTGAAGTGCATGACGTAAAGAATCACCAGCGTATTTTTTTTGATGCGCCCGAGGAACTCTATGACCTGCTGGTTTTTATCGGGGCCGCCGGTCAGTATGTAATCAAATCGATTTATGCCAAGGATAATGAAATCGGAGCGGTCTCTTCTACGGAACGGCTGTCTTTGATCGCCGGAAAATACGTGGGAAAGGATGATCCTGCGCTGATTGTGCGCTGCCAGGGGAAATTCCCGGCGGTCGGGGAGGCCCTGGAGCCCTTTACCATGCCGCAGATCTCTGAGGGGTGGATGCGGGGATCGCATTACGGCCCCTTAATGCCGGTGCCTGTCAATAAAGCTACCCCCAGCCGCTTTGACGGGCCGCCGCGCGTGATTGCGCTGGGTTTTCAGCTCGGCGGCGGTCACCTCGTGGGGCCCCGCGACATGTTTGACGACCCGGGATTTGACAGGGCGCGTGAGAAAACCAACGAACTTGCCGATCTCCTGAGGCGCCACGGCCCCTTTGAACCGCATCGGCTGCCCATGGAGGCAATGGAGTACACGACGCTCCCCGATGTAATGAAGAAGCTGGAAGGCCGGTGGCAGCCTCTGAATTAGAGAAAGACCGGGGCGGCCGGAGACGGATGAAGCGATGGAGGCTCTATGCTTTGAACCGCCCGGGCCGCCTTTAAGCCGTTTTAACTACTTTTTCAGCCAGTCCTCGATTTCTTCGGACTCGTAGGTCTCCTGGTTGATGGCAAGCGTCAGGTTGGTCATGAGCCCGCCGTGCTTTTCTGCCTCCGGATCATCCTTGATCGCCTGATGCTGTGATCTCGTCTGCTGTACACCCTCCAATGCGGATTGAAGCGCTTTCCCGATATCCGCATGCTGAATCATGCCGCCGGCGGCAAGACGCGGTTCAAAACCGTTTTCAGCGACCTCTTCGGCCATGTGGGCCAGCTGCTTCATTTTGGTATAGGAGAAATCCATGATCCGCCATGCGGCCAGTCCGTCTTTCTGCAGCACCCAGGCGTCGCGAAGGCTTTGCAGCATTTGATTGTATTTGGCCTCAACCAGCCTCTGAAGGGTTTCAACAAAGGGTGCCGGAAGTTCGTTGTCTTCTCCGGGAAGGCCTTCGGCATCAGCCGGTGCCAGCTTGTCGTGCATCTTCTGGAATTTTTCCGCATGCACGGCCGATTCCCAGGCCTCGCGCAAAAGTACGCGTTTGATATGCGGGTCTTCGACTTTTTCGGCCTCGCTCTGGTAGTGGGGAATCAACTTTTCTTCATAAGCCACGTAAGAGCGGAATATGGTTTTCCGGTTGGCGGGATCAAAGGGGTAGGCAGCCGGGACCATCACGGGTTCGCTGCCCAGCGCCCCGATAATCATGCCCAGCCAGTGCATGTGCCACATTTCCTCTCTGGAACGGGAGAGAAGCTTTGCCCCCAGGGGCGTGTCCTCCCCCTCAAGGTAGCTGTGCACCAGATAGCGGATGATGGCGGCATGCTCATCCGCCAGGTCCTTGTTCAGCATCCGGATCAGTTCCTGCTTTTCCATACCTGCCTCCTTTAGCGCTTGGCGTAGTTTTTGGGCGTTTTGGTTGACGGGTGGATTGACGGGTTTTGATGCATAAATCCAAACTAAGCGCTTTCGTTAAAAGATTCAAGCCAGAAAAACCCTTGCGATTCAGGCTGGAATCGATAAAATTTTCTTTTATTATTCATAACCGAATTTTTGAAGGCGCATTGGTCTCTATTAATGCAGCCCGGGATTTAACCAGGGAAGGGACTGTTGGTGAAGAGAATCGGCTTGTATGTAAAAAAGGATGACAGGGCACTCAAAAAAGCGGACGAGTTTGAGATATGGCTCTCCAAGAGGGGTATTGAAGTGGTCCGGAAGGAGACCGTTTTGCCGGAATACCGGAAAAACGGCGAGGGTCCGCCCAAAAGCGGGGCGCCCCCGGAAATGGATTGCGTCTTTGTGCTGGGCGGCGACGGCACATTTCTCAGCGCTTCCCGTTGGATCGGGGATTTAACCGTACCCTTGGTCGGCGTTAAGTTCGGAGACATCGGGTTTCTTGCCGAGACGGTGGAAGAGGAGCTGTACCGGGCAGTGGAGAAGATCATGAGAAACGAGTTTGCCATTCAGAAGCGCTGCCGTCTCCATGTTGAAGTGTTTCGTGACAATGCGTGTATTGCCAGTGAAACGGTGTTAAACGATGTCGTGATGAACAAAGGTGCACTGGCAAGGCTGGCCAACATCGAGACCTATATCAACGGGCATTATCTGACCACTTATAAAAGCGACGGCCTGATTGTGGCAACCCCCACCGGTTCCACCGCCTATTCTCTGGCCGCCGGCGGGCCGGTGATTCATCCTGCAGTGCAGGGAACCATTATTACACCGATCTGCCCTTTTACCCTGACCAACCGCTGCATGATCGTGCCCAGCACAGATCAGATACGGCTGCAGCTGGGAGAGAAAACATCGGATATCGTGCTGACATTCGACGGCCAGGTGGGCATGCCCATTGATGAGCAGGACGTGATTCATATCGCCGAAAGCCCCCATCCCGTTCACATGATATCCTTTCCCGGGCAGAATTATTTTGACATTCTGAAGGCCAAGCTCAGGTGGAGCGGCGGCCGCATTTAATATCGCGGCTCAAAGGATCAGATCCTGAATAAAATCAATAAGCTGATTCAGATTCCGGCAAGGCCGGACCTCGTGGCAGTAGGCCATGTAAGTGGGCATCTCGCTGTCTCCGGTACCCCAGAAGTCTTCGGGTTCGGGGTTGAGCCAGATGATGCGCCGGCATTTGGCCCGCATGGCCTCAAGCAGGTTTTCCCTCGGATGGTGATAGTTGTTCCGGGCGTCGCCGACAATAATCAAGGTGGTTCGCCGGGTTAGCAGATGCAGGAAATCGCGGTGAAACTGGTAGAAAACCTCCCCGTAATCGGTCAGGGCGTCAAAGGCGATATCGGTTTGGGTCATTATTTTTTCCACGGCCTGGTTGACTTCATTTTTTTCAAAAATATCTGTGATATTGGTCGGCGCACAGACAAAGGCAAATGAATTGACGTCGCTGAAGCAGTCCTGGAGGGAATAGATGAGGTTTAACATGAAGCGGGCGGCCGACCAGACCGAGCCGGAGACGTCACAGAGGGTGACGATTCTGGCCTTCCGGGGAGGCTGGCGTTTGAATTTCAACTCAACGGGAAT
>JAGYOT010000332.1 GCA_018399455.1 Desulfobacterales bacterium | reverse complement strand
CTATGGATCGAAGCTTCGCGGATGTCTTTGAAGCCCGTAACAGGCTCCGATATCACGAAGCCATCGGCGCTCACGGCGGGGGCTGCTGGACAGTGGCGACAGGCGACGTCACCGGACTCCCCTTCTCTGATGCCACGTTTGACCTTATCATCTGCTCGGAGGTGATGGAGCATATCCCGGATGACCGGCTGGCGGCCGGGGAGCTGGTGCGGGCACTGAAGCCTCAGGGCACACTGGTTGTGAGTGTCCCCCGGTTTTTTCCTGAAAAAATCTGCTGGCGGCTGTCCAGGGATTACTACTCGGCCAACGGCGGGCATGTACGCATATACCGAAAAACAGGGATTCAAAAACTTTTTGAACACTGCGGGGCCAGGTTTTGGGCCTCCCATTTTGCCCATAGTATTCATACGCCCTACTGGTGGCTTAAATGCTGGGTGGGCCCTAACCGCAAAGATTCAGCTTCAGTCAACAGCTATCACCGGTTGCTGACCTGGGATATCATGAAAAAACCCTGGATTACCCGGTTTCTGGACAAGCTGTTAAACCCGGTGATGGGCAAAAGCCTGGTTCTGTATTTTACGAAAAAATAAGGCCATCCCGGTCCGGAAGATTTTCCGGGAGTTCATCCGGCCGGCGGCGTTTCAGCACGCCCAGGGTTTTTGTCATCGGCAGTTCCGTGAAAAGCCCGGAAGATAGAGCCAGCCTGTAGACGTAATACGGCGCCTGCCCTCCTTCTTCGGGGGTTTTGAAAATATCATGGATCAGAAGATAGCCTCCCGGCATGATATGGCCTGCCCACCCCGTGTAGTCCCTAACGGCTGCAGCATAAGTATGCCCTCCGTCGATAAACACCAAACCCAGCGGAATCGACCAGTATCTTGCAAAAACCGCCGACCGGCCCACCAGTGGGAGCACAATATCCTCAAGATCCGCTTTCTCAAGCGTCCGTCGAAAAAGAGGCAGCGTATCCACCCTTCCGGTCCTCGGATCATAGGAATCCGGATCAAAATAGCCCTCGCCCGGCTGCTGCTCCTCTGAGCCCCGATGATGGTCAATGGAAAAAACAAGCCCCCCGGTTTCCCTGCAGGCAGCTCCCAGGTAGAGGGCGGATTTGCCGCAGTAGCTTCCGATTTCAAGGCAGGGCCCCATACAACTGGCAATTGCCGCCACCTCGTAAATCCGTTGCCCCTCTTCTTTGTCAAGAAACCCCTTAACTGAATCGATAAGTATGTCATCCAGAATCATGTCTAAAAAACAGTTTCCGTTCTGTCAGGCCCTGACGGCGTTAAGTAAACACCGCTCGGTCCGTCAGGTGATATCATCATAGTTGCGAACCAGGACTTCCCTTGCTTTGACACCGTCCGAAGGCCCCACGACCCCTTCCTGCTCCATTACTTCAATAATCCGGGCAGCCCGGTTGTATCCGATTCGCAGGTGTCTTTGAACCATGGAAATAGAGGCCTGACCGGTTTTGGCCACCAGTGCAACAGCTTCATCATAGCGTTCATCATAGTCCTTGCCTTGACTTTCCGACTTTTCCGAATCCTGCTTCTCCAGTACGGCCTCGTTGTATTCAGGCGCCTTCTGCTGCTTTAAACAATCAATAATCCTGCCCACCTCCCCTTCTGAGATATAGGCCCCGTGAATCCGCTGCAGTTTGGCCGTCCCCGGGGGCAAGAACAGCATATCTCCTTTGCCCAGCAGCGTCTCCGCGCCGTTTGAATCGATAATGGTGCGGGAATCGGTTTTCGATGAAACCTGAAAGGACAGTCTTGTCGGAAAGTTGGCTTTGATCACCCCGGTCAGGACATCAACCGACGGACGCTGAGTGGCCAGAATCAAATGAATTCCGGCCGCACGCGCCATCTGGGCAAGCCGGGTCAGACCCACTTCCACATCCCTGGAGGAAACCATCATCAGATCGGCCAACTCATCAATAATGACCACGATATACGGGAGTTTTTCCGGCTTGGCGGCTTCCGGATCCGAAGGATCAAGCTCCGCCTTTTCCACCTTCCGGTTGTACTGATTGATGTTGCGGACCTTATTCTCGGAGAGCAGCTGATAACGGCGCTCCATCTCCTTTACCGCCCAGAAAAGCGCATTGGTGGCCTTTTTCATATCGGTTACCACCGGCGTGATCAGATGCGGGATGCCATTGAAGGCGGAGAGCTCGATTCGCTTGGGATCAATCATGATAAGTTTGACCTCCTCGGGCGTTGCCTTGTAAAGAAGACTGCATATCATGGTATTTAAGGCCACGCTTTTCCCGGTTCCGGTAGCTCCCGCGATCAGCAGGTGCGGCATGAGTTGAAGATCAGCGACCACGGGACTGCCCACAATGTCCTTTCCCATGCCAAGCGTCATTTTGGATTTGGACTTCTCAAACTCCGGGGAGGAGATGATGTCCTTGATGACCACCGCCTCCCTCCTGTCGTTTGGCACTTCGATTCCGATTACCGATTTGCCGGGAATCGGTGCAATAATTCGAATACTCATGGCCTTAAGTGCAAGCGCCAGGTCATCAGAGAGGTTGACCACCCTGTTGATTTTAATGCCCGGGGCCGGCTCCAGCTCAAAACGCGTGATGACCGGCCCAGGCGTGACCGTGACGACCTTTCCCTTCACCCCGAAATCATCGAGCTTCTTTTCCAAAAGCTGCGACATTTCCCGCAGATGCTCATGGTCCACAGGCTCCGCAACCTGATTGGGATCACCTAAAAACTCAAGCAGGGGCAGTTGGAAGCCTTCGGCATAGCGCATGGATTCAAAAACCTGCTGTTTTGGGACGGCTAGCGCGGGCGCTTTGGGCTTCGGGACCGGTGCCGCCTTAATCGTGATATCAAAGCGGGGTTCGGCAGACGGTCCTTCATCAGGGACGGGGGGATCAACCGGCCTTTTTACGGTTTTTGGCTTCCTGGTCCGGGTTCCCATCTGTTTTGCCCTTTCCGCTTTTCGGGTTTTCCGGTTTTCCCTGAATTGAACGAGGCCTGTGCACAGCCGGGCAACGGATGAAAGAAAAACACGCCAGGCGTTTTTCAGCAACCCGATAAACGAAACCCCGGTCGTCAGAATAAACCCGATAATGAAAAACACCATGAGAATAGCGGTGCCGCCGGCCACACTCGTATAAGCAAGCAAAAAGCTCCGGATCGGATGTCCGATCATACCGCCGGACGCATAACAAGCCCCGAAAATCTCGTAAGCCGGAGCATAAACAGCAAACAGGCTGCCTGTCACAATGACCAGAATCAATCCGCCGCCAGCGGTTGTAGTTAAATAGCGGCCTGAGCGGCCCTTAACCACCCCCATAGAAAAAAGCAGGAGAAGCAGGGGAATCCAGAATGCCCCCAGACCAAAAAGACCAATTAGAACGGAGGCGAGATAGGCGCCGAACAAACCAAAAAAATTATTCACCGGGCCGGTGGGTCCTACATGATGCA
>JAGYOT010000331.1 GCA_018399455.1 Desulfobacterales bacterium | reverse complement strand
GCCGAGGCAACAACTCAAAGAACCAAAACAAACAGAACCGAACGGTCGAATCAGGCGCAAAGGGAGCCTGCCGCTCAGGCGGACCTCACAGCTCAAGCCGATCCGGCCCCGGAAACCAAGCGGGCCCGCAAAAAACCGTCCACGCAAGCGCATCAGAATTTGCAAAGCCCTGCGAGGGGCCAAACCCGGACGCACGGATACGCCATACAGATCGCATCTCTAAAAAATCCCGAAGGCGCCGACAAAGTCCGGGACCGCTTTCGGGCAAAAGGATACCCGGCTTACTGCCAGAAAGCCGCGGTCAACGGCAGTACTTATCATCGTGTCCGCATCGGTCCCTACCCAAGCAAGGAGAAGGCCCGGGAGGACTACAGCAGCCTTAAAGCCGCCGGCGTCAGTGCCTTGCTGTTAATTGACGACTCAGAGTGAGCGTTAACCGTATTAGCTTGAACTCTCGGATACAGGCTTACGCCTGCCGCCTTAAATTAAGGAGCAAACCAATGAAAATATCCAGCACGGAAGTTTTACATGTCGCTCATCTGGCACGCCTTAGCATCGATGAAACCGATCTGGCCGCTTTCTCCGAGCAACTCGGGGGCATCCTTGAATACGTTGCAAAGCTGAGCGGTATTGATACCTCCGGGGTTACCCCAACCGCCCATGCCGTGGACATGGCCAACGCGTTCCGAAATGATAAAATTCATCAGCATCTTCAGAGCGAGGAAGCCCTGGCCAACGCGCCGGAAGCCGACGACGGCCTTTTCGTTGTACCCAAAATTATTGAATAAAGGAGCGCCCGGGAATGAAACTCCACGAACTGACAATTCATGAGGCACTCCGCCTGCTCAACAAAAAGGAAATTTCAGCCGCCGAGCTCACCAACGCGGTGCTTGATCGTATTTCTCAGGTGGAGCCCTTGGTGGATGCCTATATCACGGTTACTGCCGATACCGCCCGTAAAGCCGCGGAGGCCGCCGACCAGGCGATTCGCCGGGGCGAGGCCGGGGCGCTTGCCGGCATCCCGCTTGGAATTAAAGACCTGATCTGCACACGGGGGATCCCGACGACCTGCGCCTCCCGCATGCTGGAGGATTTCAGGCCGCCCTATGACGCCACCGTCATGGAAAAACTAAATGCTGCAGGGGCGGTCATGGTCGGCAAACTCAATATGGATGAATTTGCCATGGGCTCCTCAACAGAAAATTCAGGATTCAAACCCACCCGGAACCCGTGGGACCCAAGCCGTGTCCCCGGCGGCTCCAGCGGGGGGTCGGCAGCTTCAGTGGCTGCGGATATGTGCCTGGGGGCCCTGGGCTCTGATACCGGCGGCTCCATCCGACAGCCCGCCTCCCATTGCGGGGTGGTCGGAATTAAGCCGACTTATGGCCGGGTATCAAGATACGGGCTGGTGGCATTCGCCTCATCCCTGGATCAGATCGGGCCCATGACCAAGGATGTCACGGATGCGGCCATACTGCTGAATGCCATAAGCGGCTATGACCCAAGAGATTCAACATCCGTGGATCAGCCTGTCCCTGACTATACAAAGGCTCTGACCAGGGATATCCGGGGCATCAAGATAGGCATTGCCAAAGAATACCAGGAAACGGCAGGAATTTGCGAATCTGTCTGCCGGGCGGTCGAACAGGCTATGGCCGTATTCCGGTCTGCCGGTGCGGAATTCGTCGACATTAGCCTCCCGCATACAGACTATGCCGTGGCTGCCTATTATCTCATTGCACCGGCCGAGGCAAGTTCCAACCTTGCCCGGTATGACGGCGTGAAATACGGCTTCCGGGCCACATCGGAACCGGGCCGGAACCGCAACCTCTTTGACATGTATAAAAGCACGCGCTCCAGCGGGTTCGGGGCGGAGGTGAAGCGCCGGATTCTTCTAGGCACCTATGCACTTTCCGCCGGATACTATGACGCCTATTACAAAAAGGCATCCCAGGTAAGGACGCTGATCAAGCATGACTTCAAAACGGCCTTTGACACCTGCGACATCATTCTTGCCCCGGTAGCACCGACCCCCGCATTTGCCTTCGGGGAAAACACAGACGATCCGCTTCAAATGTATCTGTCTGATATTTTTACTCTTTCCGCAAACCTGGCCGGAATTCCGGGGCTTTCTGTCCCCTGCGGGTTCTCGGACGAAGGCCTCCCAATCGGCCTGCAGCTTATGGGCAGCTATTTTGAAGAGGCTTCCCTGCTCAATGCGGCCTACTGTTTCGAACAGCAGACGGATTATTCCAACCAAAAGGCCAATCCGGCAAAACATTAAAGGAGCAAGCTCATGAGCATTCAACCCGAAGGCGAAGACCTGCGAAAAGCCATTAAATGGATTTCTGAAATGCGCGAGGAGGCACCCGAAAAAAGCCTTACCCGGCTTGTGGAGGAAGCAGGCGCCAGGTTTGATCTGGCTCCCAAGGATCAGGAGTTTCTCTACCGTTTCATCAAACAAAACGAAGGGTAAGGAGCCCCATGACCCGTATCCGCGTACTGCCGGAGATCCTCTCCAATAAAATCGCAGCCGGCGAGGTGGTGGAGCGGCCCGCGTCCGTGGTCAAAGAACTCGTTGAAAACGCCATTGACGCAGAAAGCACCCGCATTACGGTGGAGGTTTTCCAGGGCGGGCGGTCTCTTATCCGGGTGGCGGACAACGGGATGGGCATGGCCCGCGATGATGCACTTCTCGCCATCGAGCGCTATGCCACAAGCAAAATTTATAAAGATCCGGATCTTTACGCCATTTCCACGCTTGGCTTCCGGGGGGAGGCTTTGCCGAGCATCGCCGCGGTTTCAAAGTTTACGCTGATCACCAATGATCAACGCGAAAGCGCCGCCACCCGGATTTATGTGGAGGGAGGCAGAATCAAACAGGTCGAGGAGACAGGCGCCCCGCCGGGAACCATGATCTCGGTCAACCACTTGTTCTTCAACACCCCGGCCCGGCGCAAATTCCTCAAAACCGTCAACACGGAGATGGGCCATATCGCAGACCGGGTCTCCGCCATTGCACTGGCATGGGAAAACATTCAGTTCCGGCTGTTCCACAACGACCGGGCAGTTAAAAACTGGCCGGCAGTGGCCGACGCCCATGACCGGATGGTGGATGTTCTGGGCTCCGATCTCCGAAATCAGCTTCACCCGGTAAGCCGCCGGGAAGGAGATTTCAACATCAGGGGATGGGTTTCGGATCCGGGCATCACCCGCAGCAGCGCACAAAAGCTCTTCATCTACGTCAACGGCCGCTGTATCCGGGACCGGGGCGTCTACTACGCCGTTCTGGAGGGGTACAAGGGGCGCCTGATGAAGGGCCGTTTCCCGGTCGGCGCGCTTTTTTTGGACCTGCCGCCCGCGGATGTCGATGTCAACGTCCATCCCACCAAAAATGAGGTTCGCTTTACCCGGCAGAAAGATCTCTACCGGGCCATCAAATCGGCT
>JAGYOT010000330.1 GCA_018399455.1 Desulfobacterales bacterium | reverse complement strand
GGGAAAAACCAGCGCCGGATTCCTGTTCGCAGGCTGAAGCGGTACCAGGAAACATAGGCAACGTTGCTCAGGCCAAGACGGCGGATAACGTCAGCATACAGTATGGCTTTTTTTAGAAAAGGCATTGATTAACTTAGGAGCGATGTGTTGCGAGAGTTGAAAGGGGTATCTTAAAAGTCTTCTGATCATATTCTGTAGCAAAAGGCGTCATCCACAAATGGTTCCCATCCCCCGGCCCTGCCGGAAACAGCACCTGCCCGTACTGAAAATACTTCATGGGCCAGATATCTTTTTTAAAGCGCTGAACAATCCTCCAATTGACGCCGTCAGCCGAGCCCCATACCACGGCATAACGGCTGGTATTGACCCGGCTGGGTTCGACGGCCGTGGAAAAAAAAAGGTGGCTGCCCACCTTGCATCCATGAAAAACCGAGCCCCTCACCGCAGCCAGTTTCTCCACGCTTCTGCCTTCCCGATGCATTCGATAAATATAATTTTTTTCATCCGGTGCATCCGAGCCGAAATAGACGTGCTTATCCGTAAACAAAAGCTGTATCGCCCTGAACTGCTGCGAACCTCCGGCAATTTTTTCAAGGCTCTTAAATTCGTCCGGAGACATCCATATGCCGGATTCATGATCTTCATCACCAGTGGTCATCCAGTATGCCCCGGTATATGGATCAAAAAAGACGCCATGCACGTGACGCACATTTTCAAACCACCACACAGGCCGCCATGTCTTCTCTTTCGCATCCGCCGCCCAGACATGAACCGGGCCGCGCTCCGGGTTCCCCCGGTATTCGCCGTAATATACCGCCTCTTTCCCAATACACAGCGTAAGCGGCCTGGAGCCGGCCACAGGTTCGCCCCCTGACAGCTTATATTCCCCGGGTATCAAATAAAAGACATGCCTGTTTGCAAGCACAGTTCCTGAATCTTTGCCAGTAAGCACCAGATGATGAAACCCGGCACGCCCCAGCCGCCTGGCCAGCCGATGGAAACACAACACCTGCCTTACCTCTCCTACTGCAAGCACAGCCCGTTTATGCCATGCCCGTCCCCCGTCTTCGCTTTTCAGCAGTTTCCTGCCCCGGCCCAGCCAGACTTCCTCCCTGTCCACATACAGCACCCTGCCGTTAATCATGCGAATTTTTCCGCCCGCCGGATGGTCCATTTCCGATAGGACCTGTAGAAAGGATCAGCCCAGATGATCACCACAGCCATTGCATAGACTTTTAGCTTTTCCCCAAACGGAAGGTTTTTTATGCACCCGCTTTTTTCATACCCCCCGGCTGCAAAATGCTCCCCGCACACAAGCTCAACAAGCGCCGCTTCCCGATCATGAAGCGAATTTTTCCATTTGCCAAAATTGTTTGTCAGCAACGGCCCCAGGGTTTCTTTTTTCCAAGCCACTTCCTTTTCCGATACCAGACGTCTTGCGCTCTGGCCAAAATCATCAAGCATTAAAGGCTCATAGTCAACGCATAGCCCTTTGCAGAGCATTCGCAGTTCCTTTTCCGGATTTTCCAGCAGTTTTTCGTAGACCACTTCGTGGTACCGCTCTCCAAACAACCGCGGGCCATCAGCCCTTCCCATTTTAATCTGCACCCGGTTTGCAAAAACATGGCGCAGAATTCCACGCCCCCGCGACCATTCAGCCTTTTTCTTGGAGGCCAGCACGTCTCTTGGATCGCGGATGATATTCACTACATGGCAATTTCCAAACACACTTAAAACCAGCCCGAGAAACTCAACAGACCGGGGGTCCTTGTCCCCTGCCATGGGCTTTTCTTGCCGGTCAGCCACAGCCCTTAACATCTCGCGGTACACGGCACCGTCGGTTATGCGGCCTTTTTCCCCAACCCTTTGCACCAGATCCCCGGCATCCAGACCTGTCCGCTGAAAATACCCATCACCGGCAAGCATATCAGCCACCGCCCCGGCTCCTTTTTGACCATGCTCCCCGGAAATCGTTCCCCGGGCCACATACCTGCGCAGAAAAGCGGTTTCAGGGGGAAATGCGATTTGAGAATGAGCGGCAAGCATGCTTTGGAGAAGGGAAGTGCCGGAGCGGCCGACCCCGACGATCATCACGCCCGGTGAAGACATTTTTTCGCAAAATTCATTTATAGGTTTTGTCATGGACTGGTATCTGTGCTGGCGGCTATTGATTGAAAGACACTGAAATGTGTTTCAGCCATTGCTTCTATTGTATATTCTTTTTTTGCTTTTTCCTGAAGCGACTTGCCCCATTGTTGAATCAACGAAGGCTCTGCGCGAACCTGATCCAGAAAGCTGTCGACCTCCTCTTTATTCCCAAAGGATATAAACGGTTGCCCGGCCTCAATTGCCAGCCAGTGTTCGGGTGCGTGATAACTTTCTTTATCAACAACGATTCCTTTGCCATTACGTGCGGCATTTATTACCAGCAGGCCCACATGCCCAGGGTTAACAACTATGTCTGCCCAATCAAAATGGACCTTTAGCTCCTCGCCAATGGTCCTGCCAAATATTTCTATCCTGCCTGTATTTTTCAGAGAATTATCAAGCCTAAGATGTTCCATGCCAGGCCCTACAATTCTGACACTGACATCCTCCCGCCGGGATGCGAGCTGGACCAAACGCTCCAGCCTTTTCCTTGGGTGGTATCTTCCCACAAATAACATTCTGATTTCTTGGTGTATGCTATCGTAAACCGCATTTCGAAACTCATGGGCCATTGCGTCAGAATTGTTGAAGCTGATGGCGGTTAAGCCGTATCCTTTTTTAAGCTGATAAACGATTGATCTGCTGTGAACAAGACATCCTGCAGACTTTTTGATAAGCCATTTGCGTAAAACGGCTATGATATTTGAAGGGTTTTCTCCTACAACGTGCCCCCACCAGACCCATTTCTTCTTGTATGCTGGATGAGTTAAAAACAGGAAAACCCTTGAAAGATGACGCAAATTTGCACTAACACATATGATATCCCATCGGCATTTCTCCAGCAATCTACTCAAACCTGGCTGCCAAAAAAAGCCAGCAATCCTATAAGAAGCGGTTTCAATATATCGATATCCTGATCTGCTTTCCGGCGGTCCCAAGCCGTCAGCGTTGCAGGGCTGGGCAACAACCGTGAGATCGACCTGCCTGCCAAGCTCGCGGAGAAATGGCTCCCGATAATCAGGAGCATGATTCAATATCATCAATACTTTCATATCGTTTAAACATATCTTCCAAAAATTAATACCCATAAAACCACAAAAGCGGCCAGCAGACAATTTTTGCCATAAGCCACTACTGCCGGGGAAGGCCGCTATGCCGGGATTTTTTGGGATCAAAAAGAAAGCTGCCGGCCATTCGCATGTGATTGCCGCCGATATTGTGGCCCACGGAAAAGGGTTCGCCTTGCACGATCTTTTTCTTGACTTTGTCGAGGTTTATCCCGGTGAATGCCTCAATACG
>JAGYOT010000033.1 GCA_018399455.1 Desulfobacterales bacterium | reverse complement strand
ATCCAGGATGCGGGCGGTACCCCAAAAGCGGTCTCGCCGCCTTGGGGGCTGTATTCCAGGAGGAGAACTTTCGGCCTTTTATTGATATTTGAGCTGAGTCCCCGTACCCGGTTGATCCGGGTCTGATAGAACTGATTGATCGTTTCGGCCCGCTCAGGATTCCCAAACACGGCCCCCAGCGTTTGGATATCCCGATAAAAATCATCCGGGGTTTCCAGGTTCAGGTAAAGAACCGGAATGCCCAGTTTTTTCAAGGGGGCCCCTAGGGAACCGGCCATGAAGTTTTTCATGAGCACCAGGTCCGGTTTAGTTGCCGCAATTTGTTCCGGGCCGGCGTTCACGGCAAAGACGGTTTTTTGAGAAATTTTCGGATCAATGAGGGGCAGAAAACGGAATGCGGATTGCCGCCGGTTTTCCAGGGCAATTACGCGCGTTTCGGCGGCTTCAAAAAGAAACACAGCGTTTTGTACAAGAATGGTCGCCTTGCCGGCAATGGCAATTCGCTCAGGAAGACGCTCAAGGGCTACTGAATGGCCGGTGGCATCCGTGATTACAACCGGTTCATCGGATGCCGGCCCTTCGGCAGTGAGGCCGGCGGCAGGCAGAAAAAGCAGGCATAGGGCAAGCAGTCTTAAAAATCTGCATCTTAGCGTCATCTTTTCTCCTCATGGTTTGCGGAAACAAAAACCCCGGGCGCTCTTTTTTCATCAGCCCGAAAAGCATCGCGAGGATAAAACCAATCAGGGCCGTCCCATATATGGCCGGGAACCAGAGCGAGATCGGGCTTTCAGCCATGGTCTTTAGAATTTCGCCTTGAATCCCACCCGGAAGTTTCGACCCCGGCCGGGAAATCCGATCTTCTGCTCATAGTCTTCATCGAAGATGTTGTCCACCTCGGCATAAGCTTTGAAATGTTCGAAACAGGTTTTTGTTGAAAGCCGTCCATTAAGGATAAAATAATCATCCGTTTCGACAGTTTCCCTCCCGGGTTTTGCCGTGGTGGGCAGATCACTGTAGAGCTCATCCACATAGATTCCCCGAAGGTTTATTTTGGCCGGTATTCCGGGGATGGTCAGGTCGCAGCCGATTCCGTATTTATTCTCCGGAACCCCGATGACGTGGTCCGTGACGCTTTTGCTGCTGTCATTTTCAGCGTCATTGTAGGTATAATCAATATTCATGGCGAAATAGGGGCAGGGGCGGAAGTGAAGGGCCGTTTCAAACCCCTGCATGGTTATTTCTTCAACATTAATGTAAATATCTTCGCCCGTGTAATCGTCTTCATAGTAATCCCTGGAAATCCAGTCCTCTATATCATGATAAAAGCCGGCCAGTTCAAAACTCAGCCATTTATTGAACCTGTGGCTGAATCCAAGGGTGTAGTTGAGGCTTTCTTCAGCATCCAACTCCGGGTTTCCCGAGGAGCTTGAATAGAGTTCATGCAGGTTCGGGAATTTGGTTTTTTTTGCGACCGAACCGTAGAATTCCGTCCTGTTCGCGGTCCAGTTGAATCCGATCATGGGATTTAACTCATCCGTGGTATCCGCTGTATCCTTGTCCTCCTGGCCGACATAAACGTGATCCTCAAACACATAATCTTCCGCGTCACTGACCCGGAACCAGTCATAGCTGACTCCTGCAAAAATGGCCAGCCCGAATTCGCTGCGCCATTCCTGTTCTGTCCCCACCGAGCCGGTGTAAGAAAAATATTCATTGTACGGCAGATCGTCGTCGCTTGCTTCGTGGGAGTCTCCACGGTAATGGAAGGAGAAATGGCCTTTGTGCCAGGAGGCCAGGGAAAAGTCGGCAATCAGATTGCCGCCGACCAGATAATCCTCGTATTTGCTGTCATAGATAACGTTAGCCAGCTCAGGGCTGTCATAAGCAACATATTCGTCCTCGTGATCATGGTAAAACATTTTGCCCCGCAGTGCAAAATTATCCGAAAATTCATGTTTCCCGCTAAGATCCAGACCCCAGTCGTCATACTTGTCAAAGCGGGAAAAGGAGGAAAAGCCGGGTTCATCCCCGCTCTTCGGGATAAGCTGGTATTCTGTGGTGGAAAAGGGATGGCCGAAATCCGACTCGATTACATGGAAGCTTAGAAAGAATTCCGTCCGCTCGGTTGGGGTCACCCCCACGCGGGCCCAGAATTTATCCGTATCATAGTCGGAATTGTCACGAAACCCCCCGTCTTCGTGGACACCATCGACATTCGGCATCCACCTGCCTTTTCGTCTGGCGGTTTCCTGGTCAAAGTCATCTGACATGCGCCAGCCGTCGGATTCCCTGTGTACATAGGTCAGCCAGTAGTTGATGTTTCCGATCTGGTTGCCATGGGAGAGGGAGGCGCTGTAGGTGTCGTTTTCGCTGATGTCGGCCTGGACGTTGAAGCTTGGCTCGGGGGTGCCTTTCTTTGTGATCACGTTGATTACGGCAATCTGGGCATTAGGACCATAAAGCACGGAGGGAGCGTTTTTGGTGATCTCTATCTTTGAAATAATCTCGGTCGGGATCTGATCCAGGTTAAGTTTTCCATAATTGGTTTCGTAGTAAGGAATGCCGTCAATCAGGATAAGCGTTTTGTCCTGGCTGAATCCATGTACGGAAATTTCCGGCTCATTTTTGCGTCCCCGGGTCATTACAACGCCGGGGGCGAACTGCAGGGCCTCCGCAACGGTCTGGCTGTTTGTGGCTTCTATGTCTTCCGATGTAAGGGTCTCTGAGATGGCAATGCTTTCAATGTTTGTCATCTCTCCGGTAATCACGATTTCACCGAGTTCATAGGTGTCCGGTGACGCTGTTGCTTCGGCAAAGGCGGTTGCCGGCAGGCAACATAAAATAAACAGGGTAAAAAAGACGGGTTTGATTTTCATGACGCCTCCTTTTAGCATGGGTTTGGCTTGCAGATCGTATAAAAAATAATATGTATCCAAAACTGTCGGTAGGTGTCAATTCAATTATTATTATAAAACGCGGTATTAAAATATATACCAATATTAACTTAAAATAACCGATCCTCAGTTTGCCGGCTGAATTTCAAAAGCGCTTGCCTTAGCGGTTTTTTTTCCGGTAAATTGAAAAAAAAGAGAGGTTTTTTATGAAGGAAGAAAAATCGGAAAAGGACTGGGTAAACCGGCTGATTGCGTTTTTTAAAGCCCTGCCGGGCAGGCGGGCGGATGCGAAGAAAAAACAGTATTCCGGCTGGACCCAGACCGAGGAAGCCTATCAGAAGGAGCAGTCTGAATGGCTGGAATCTGTCAGGCGGAGAAAAGAAGCCAAACAGCAGGAGCATACGGATGCAGACTGAAAGGGTGATTGATTATATCGTGGACTGGCTTGCAGCTTATTGTCATCAGGCGGGGATGAAGGGGTTTGCGGTGGGCATCTCCGGCGGGATTGACTCGGCGGTCACCTCAATGCTCTGTGCCAGAACCGGAAGACCCGTTTATGCGCTTTTGATGCCCTTGCGCACGCCGCCGGACCAGCTCGCATTAGCCCGCCGACATGCAGACCGGCTCAAAGCCGATTACACGAATGTGAACGCTGTGGAACAGAATCTTGAGCCTGTGTTTGAAGCCATGGAAAACAGCTTCCCCCAAGATTTGCAGGACGGGCTCACCATGGCCAACACCCGCTCCCGGCTGAGGATGCTGACACTTTATGCCTATGCCGGCCACTATAACCTGCTGGTTGCGGGCACGGGAAACAAGGTCGAGGACTTTGGGGTCGGGTTTTTTACCAAATACGGCGACGGGGGAGTGGATGTATCCCCAATTGCGGATCTCTTCAAGTCCGAGGTGTATTCTTTGGGCAGGGAGCTTGGAATAATCGGGGAAATCCTCCGGGCTCCGCCCACAGACGGGTTGTGGGCGGACAACCGAAGCGATGAAGACCAGATCGGGGCTTCCTATGATGAGCTGGAATGGGCGATGCGGTTTGATGAAAACGAAAGGAAGGCGGACACAAAACATCTTACCAGTCGGCAGCAGGAGGTACTGACCCTTTACCGCAGGCTCCACCGGGCAAACCGGCACAAGATGGAGCCTGTCCCGATTGCAGTAATTCCTGAGGATCTGAAAGCCTGAGCGGCTTCAGCTCCGGAGGGGTTTAAGAAAGCCGGCCAGGGCTTCGCCGATGTCATCCGGGGAATCCTCCTGGATAAAATGCAGGCCCTTCACGGTTATCTCTTCCTGGTCGGTCCAGGATCTGCAATACTCGCGCTGGGCGCCGGTCAGGATCATGCCCGGTTCTGCATTGATAAAAAGTTTTGGCACCTTAGCGGTTTCCAGCCATTTGCCATAGCTGTTCACGATTTCCGCGACATCCTTTGGTTCCCCGTAAATGGGGATTTCCCGGGGCCAGGTGAGCGTGGGCCTACGGTCTTCGCCGGGATTGAAGAATGGCCGGCGGTATTCAGCCATTTCTGCATCCGTAAGGTTGCGCATAATGGAGGCGGGCAGGATCTTTTCAACAAACGCGTTGTTCTTGAGTATCATTTCATCGCCTTCAGCTGATCTCAGACGCTTGAATATCGACTGAGCCGCCTCCGGCCAGTCTGACCAGTTAAGCGGTTGGACAATGGCTTCCATATAGGCGATGGCCTGCACTGTCTGCGGGTGGCGGCAGGCCCAGTCAAAGCCCAGTGCTGAACCCCAGTCATGCCCGATAAGGACAATGTTTTCCCGGACCCTTATTTTTTCCAGAAACGCATTGAGAAATCGTCTGTGTTCGATAAAGCGATAGCTTTCCGGGCCGCTGTCGATCAGTTTGTCCGAATCTCCCATTCCGATCAGATCCGGTGCAATGCATCGGCCCAATCGGGTCAGGTGGGGGATCACGTTTCGCCACAAATAAGATGAGGTGGGATTGCCGTGGAGCAAAACAATCGGGTCCCCTTTGCCTTCATCCACATAGGCCATATGATAATCCATGACCTGAACAAATTTTTTGTCATAATTTTTTTCAGCCGGCAGCATGGCGACCTCCCTGGACGGTTTGGATCTGTACCTGGTGGATACGAATGGCTGACTCAAATAATAACGGTTCGGAAGAAAAAAACAAACGATCCGCCCGGGCCGAAAAATCGATTGCGGCGTTCAATCTTCCGGGGTAAGGTAGACGGATATAATGACGGGAATGCGTTTTTGCCCGGAACGGGAATCTTTTTAAAAGGGGAGAAACAATGGAAGAGATGGAAAATGTGATGAACAACCTGACCAAGGCGATAGACAGGAATCTGTCGGATTTGTTGAAAGCCAAGGATCTGAATGAAAGAAAGCTGCTGTCCGATATCGTGAAATCGCTTTGTGAATCCATGGGGGTGTTCTTTAATGCCATGGAAATGGAAAGCATGGGGTGGTTTGGGGACGGGGAAGAAGATGATATCACTTTTTAACCCGTGTCCTTCGCAGATGGCCGGTTTGTGGATGGGCGGAAGCGGAATCCCTTGAAGCCGGAGCGGATTACATACCCATAAACTTTCCCGCAATTTGTTTCATGATTTCATTGGTGCCGGCGAAAATCGGCATCACCCGAACGTCTCTGAAGCTGCGGGCCAGAGGACAGGCCTCAGTGAGCCCGAAATCCGCATACAGATCCAGGCATCTCCGGGAAAGGCGGGAGGCGAGTTCCGTGATCCAGTATTTGGCCATGGACGTCTCCACCACAACATTGTCTCCGGCCATGTGCTCAACAATCAGTTTGTCCAGAAATGTTCGCCCCAGTTTGACCTCGGTGGTCATCTCCACGATGGCGAACTGGACCGCCTGGTTTTTGACAAAGGGTTTGCCGGCGGCGTCACTGTTGCTGCTGCAGTACCGGGTGGTCCAATCCAGCATCACCTCGGCTGACGCTTGAGCCGCAATGGCTGTTACCAGGCGTTCCTGCTGCAGTTTCTGCATGAGCATAACAAATCCCTGGCCTTTTTCTCCCAGCCGGTTGGTCGCCGGAATCCGGCAGTTGGTGAAAAAAAGTTCAGCCGTGTCCTGGCTCCAGAATCCCATTTTATCCAGATGACGACCCCGTTTAAAGCCGGGCGTCCCTTCCTCGACCAAATACAGGGAAAGCGCCTGGTAGGGGTTTTCTTCGGCCGGATCTTTGGCGGCGACAATAGCCAGGTCTGAATTGATGCCGTTTGAGATAAAGGTCTTGGAACCGTTCAAAACAACGGTGTCGCCCTTTTCTTCAGCAGTAGTTGCCATACCGGCAAGATCGCTTCCGGCATCCGGCTCGGTCATGGCTACAGCGGTCACGATGTCTCCGGAGACACATCCGGGCAGGTATTGCTTTTTTTGGCGCTCATCCGCGAAAGATTCGATATAGGGCACAACGACATCGCTGTGAAGGGGAGCGGCAAGCCCCGTGTGATTGGTCCGGGCCAGCTCCTCTGAGACAATCACCGAATAAAGAAAATCACCGCCCATTCCCCCGTATTCCTTTGATACACAGGGACATAGAAATCCCCCGGCGCCCATTTGCTTCCATACGGTCTTGGGGACAATGCGTTCGCGTTCCCATTGGTCCACATGAGGCATCACTTCAGCGTCTATGAAATCCCTAAGATTTCGGCGATACTGGTGGTGGGCGTCGGTGTAGTTTAAGAGCTGCATAAGAAAGCCTCCTGGTGACTATTGTTTCAGCCTGCCAATCACCTCATCGGCAATGAGGTTTTTCTGGATGCCGGGTGAGCCCTGAAAAATCTCCGCATGTTTGGCATCCCGGTAAAAATGCTCTACCTCGTACTCGGTCATGTAGCCGTAGCCCCCGAGCAGCTGGATGGCCTCGCCTGCTACCGCCATGGCGCATCGGGTGGCCATGAGCTTGGCCGTTGAGGCATCCCGGCTGGTGGCTTTCCCCGCGTCAAACCGGTTGGCGGCATAATAGGTCAGGTAGCGGCAGGATTCAATTTCAGCAGTCATTTCCGCCAGCTTATGCCGGGTGATTTGGAACCCGGCGAGTTTTTTCCCGAACTGTTCGCGCTCCCGCGCATGGGCAAGCGCCCGGTCAAATGCGCCCATTGCGGTTCCGAGCGCCATGGCTGCAATTTGAATGCGGTTTTCAATAAGAAACCGGTTGAGCTGGACATACCCCATGCCGTTGGTACCGATTAAATTGGAAAACGGAACTCTTACGTGGTCAAACTGCACCCGGGCAAACGGGACCATCCGGCCCCCCAGTTTTTCGGCGCAAGGCTGGACGTGGATTCCTTCCCGATTCGATTCCACCAGGAGCATGGAAAATTTCCCGTTTTTCGGCGAGGCCCCGGGATCGGTAAGGCAGAGGACGATATAGCAATCCGCCAGAGCGCCGAAGGGTACAAAAGATTTGATCCCATTAATGACCCACTCATCGTTTTCTTCCCTGCAGTCCGTCTGAAGCCCGCTTAAGTCGTAGCCTTGGTCGGGCTCAAGAAAGGCACCGGTTGAAATCATCCGGCCACCGGCAATGGCGGGAAGAAATTTTTCCGCAAGCTCCCGGGCGCCGAAGCGGAGAATACATTCAGCCGCATAGCCGGAAAACATCAGCGCCGAACCTAATGTGGAGTCCTTGCGGCAGAAGGTCTCGCAGAGCAGAATGTTTTCAAAAAGCCCCATACCGCCGCCTTCATAGGCCTCGTCAAAGTGAATCCCGAGAAAGCCCAATTTACCGGCTTCCTTGAGAATTGTTCTGGGAAGGGTCTGTGCTTTGGCCTGTTCAATAATCATTTCCTTGTCAAACTTGCCTCTGGCAAATTCCCATGCGGCCTTTTTAATCTCTTTCTGTGACTTGCTGAGTTCAAAGTCCATGGACAGAGCCTCCAGACTGTAATAACAGCTTGCAATAATCGCTTCCAACATTTGATGGAGTTATATCCCAAAAAAACATTCTAGTCAAGCGGGAAAAGCCTGAGAGAAAAGCCTGGCAGGAATCCTTGCTTGCGAGGTCCGCCTATTACGGAGCCGGCAGTGCCTTTTGCTCAAACCGGTTCAGCATATCCCGCATCTGCTGTGAGATTTCTGCATACCGGTGGTTCAGATCATCGCGAAAATCTTTGGGGATTTTGTTGATTTTGTGCTTCATCGCCTTCAGGAATTTGTTGCGCGCTTTCCATAATTTGGCCGCTGCATCAATGTTTTCAATGGAGTTCTCGACCAAAGACCGTGAGTAGCGGTTAACCAGCCCTGCAAAGTCGTGGTATTTGATTTCCAGGTAGGAGGCGATTTTTTCTTTCTTTATGGTTTGCCGGGTGATTACGTGGAAATGATGGCCTGTGATGCTCATCGACACCGCTTCGCCAAAGATGTCCCGATGTTTGAATAAATTGCGGGTCAGGAATTTCAGGTACTGAAAGCCATAAGGGGTGAACGTCTGCCGAAACAGAGACTTGAGGAAGTACCGGACTTCCTGAAAGTGGATGTCCCGCTGAAAATAGGTTGTATCTTCAATGTTGTCAAAAAACTTGTTGCATCGGGCAAAATAGTTCTTCATTCGAAAATCATAGATGCTGGCCAGGATGTTTTTGTATCCCTTTTTAATGCTGTCGCCGTCCATGATGGTTCGGAAATTTGTGGAAAGGACATGGGTGTTGTTGCCGAGGGTGGCCCTGAGCAGCCGCCCCTCCTCTTGGAGCCTCTGGTAAAGGCGGGTGCCGGGAAGCGCCGTTAAAAGTCCGATCATGGCTTTGGGGATGGCGTTTCGCTGGATAAAATCGATCTGACGGTCGAAAATATCCGGCTTGTCATGGTCAAAGCCCACGATAAAACCGGCCATGACCTCTATACCGTACTTCTGGATATGCCTGACCGCCATGTCCATATCGGTTTTAAGGTTCTGGACTTTTCCGGTTTCTTCAAGGCTTTCCGCGTCCGGGGTTTCGATGCCGATAAAAACCTCGTTGAACCCGGCCTTTTGCATGGCACTCAGGAGTTGGTCGTCTGAGGCCATGTTGATGCTGGCTTCCGTGAAAAAATGAAAGGGATAACCGTGTGCTTCCTGCCATGCGATTAATGCCGGCAGGAGTTCGGACTTAACCCTTTTTTTGTTGCCGATAAAGTTGTCATCCACCAGAAAAACGGCGCCGCGCCAGCCCTGTCGGTAAAGGGCGTCAATTTCAGCCAGCATGGCATCCGCGGATTTCAGCCGTGGGGTGTTGCCGTAAACGGTCCAAATGTCGCAGAACTCGCAGTGAAACGGACATCCCCGGGAATACTGGATCGACATTGAGCCATACGCCTCGGTTTTAAGCAGATCAAACCGGGGCGTGGGAGCATTGGAGATGTCCGGATGCGGCGGCATCGGGTAGATAGGTTTTGCCGCTCCATGTTCCAGATCCGACAAAAAATCGTGCAGTGTCTCCTCCACTTCGCCCAAAACAAAATGATCGACCCCCTCGATTTCCTCATGGCTGTTGTTGGGATACGGGCCACCGGCCACTATTTTGGTCTCCAGCTGCCGGCATCGCTGAATTACCTCCCGCATGGATTCCTGTTGCACGATCATGGCCGAGATAAAAACCGCGTCAGCCCATTCAATATCTTCATCGCGCAGCCGCTCAATATTCATATCCACGAGCTTGAGGTTATAGCCGGCCGGGAAGAGGGCCGCTACCGTGATAAGCCCCAAGGGCGGCATCGCGCTCTTTTTTCGGATAAACTTCAGGGCGTACTTAAAACTCCAGTATGTGTTGTCAGGAACCTGCGGATAGATCAGCAGAATATTTTGATAGTGTGGCATAATTTCCCCCTTTTTGGTTAAAAGGCATGTTCAAACCGGATCAGGTGGTAAGAATGCCGGGAAGGCGGCATGATAATACTCGCCTCGGGTTTGGTGCATGCAGTCAACAGCTGTTTAACATGGTATATTAATAATTGATATAGAATACTTTTTGAATAAAGCCAACCATGATGTTCTCGTAAAAAGTCGATTTGGGATGGCAAAGCAAGAAGTTCAAGATCAATTTAAGATCAGAGGGCGTCGCA
>JAGYOT010000329.1 GCA_018399455.1 Desulfobacterales bacterium | reverse complement strand
GGCCCAGAGGGGGCAGGCGAAAAATGCACCCTCCCCGCGGCTCAGCGCCTCAGCGGGAGAAATCATAACCAGAGGGGACAAAATATATATTTCTTTATCTACACCCCCCGTATCTCTATTCTTCAATAAATCCGTCATCATTGAGTACGCATGTGAAAATTCACCCCTGCATTCGCAAGGGGTTTTGCTGTGGCATGGCACAATTTGCCTTGGCACATTATGTGGCATGGCACAGATTTTGATGGGTGAAAAATGCCCTGCAAAGGCGATAAATCTTATAAGATATTGGAATTACTTTTGTTTTAAAAGTAGTGGTTTTATGGCATTTTTTTTGCCTGTTCAAGAGGAAGACACTAATTTCAGTATGGTAAAGTACCGGGCAAATAATTTGGCTTTAAAGAGTTTTCGTTAAATTTTTCGAAAATATAAAAAGGAGATGATAATGAAAAAAAAGTGTTTTTTAACAATTTTTTGTCTGGTGTTGATTGTTTCGAGTTCGGATTTTGCGGTGGCGGGCAACACGGGAGCCCGTGGATGTCCAAGGAATTATTCGCTGGACAAGGACGCCTCGGGTGCGCTCCGGATTATTAATAATATCGTCAACCTGACCGTTGTATCCAGGGACGCCAACGACCTGAAGGCGGAATACCGGGCGGGCTTCGTTCAGGGGCGCCTGCAGGGCTCAACCATAGTATCGGCTCGGGACAACTCCTGGGACCATGCCTACCTGCTCGATCCTACCCGCAGCTTCCCCGCACAGCCGGGCCCCACAGTGGAAGAATTGGGCGAAGCGGCAAATCTGCTCAACGCCAACTATGTCTCGTTTTTACAATATCTCGAAAATCCCGAAACCGATACGCTCGTGGCCGACCGCCTTAAAAGGCTGCTGTTCAGGATGCTTGGAATCTATCACGGCGCCTCTATTGACGAACCCCGGCAGCTTGATTTCTCCGGAGACTGGCTTCCCGACAGCAATTATTTCGATGATGCGGAGCTTGCCCTTGGATACGAAACCGACGAAATCACCTTCATGGATGTCTATTTTATCAACGCTTATTGCGATTTAATGGATACGATTTCCCTTTCTCCTGAGCTCGCTCCCGAGGGGATACGGCTCAGCGATCGCCCGGATAAATGCTCCGCCTTTCTGAAACGAGTCACAGGTGAAGTCATTTTGACCCACAATACCTGGCAGGGGTTTCTTTCCCAGAGCATGACACAGACGATGGCTGTCAATGATGACATGTCGACCTTCAACGCGTCGAATCCCGGCCTGATCGGTTCGAATACCGATTTTGGCTACAACAACAAGGGGATCATGTTCAATGAGACCACCCACAGGATGTCGCGCAGCCAGGCCAGGCCGCTGGGGCTATGGACTTTCTGGCGGGCGGCTCTGGCGGAACAGTTTTCAAGTTCCATTGACGAGTTTTTCGACGCGATCTCACTGGACAATACCGGCACCTATCTGAACGGCTACATGCTTGTAGACGCCAAAACAAACGAGACCGGCCTGGTGGAAATGTCGTACCGCTGCTTCGTTTATTACCGTTCGAACGGCGGCCCTTATGAGGTCGAGTGCAGATCGCTCGACGACGGTTCGTGTTCAACCGATTACGACGAAGAGATGGTTACCCCCGAATACCTGATGGGAATCAACTATCCGGCATCGCTGCAGGTGCGGGAAGATCTTCAATCCACCGATAACCGTCCGGCCAGGCGGGAACAGTTCAAAAACATGTTGCCAACAGTAAACAACGAGGAGACCGCCAAAAGTCTCATCACCTATACCGACCCGGACAATCCTCTTTCCATCTTCGGACGCTGGGACCTGGGATACGGTAAAACCGACTATCCCAAACAGATCCCGGACGGCGCCATTGACGCGAAAGTCGGCACTACAAACATGGTTCGTTCCTTTATGACGTTGCAAGGAGTTCTCAAGGCGGGGTCTTCGAATACCGGATTCTGGATGCTGTACGGCACCCCCCATGTCAATGGCAGCCCGTTTATCTGGAGCAGGTCATCGTGGAGCTGGCAGAAGCTGCGCCATGTGCCCGACAGGCTTGATGGCCGTTTTACGCTGATGCGACTTTATCTGAAATAGCCAGTGGAAAATGCAGGGAGCACATTTACCCTGTCACCTTTTGGCCTTAAGTGCCTGACCTGAGAAAAACCAACGGGGACAGGCGAAAAATGCACCCTCCCCGCGGCTCAGCGCCTCTGCGGGAGAACGTACGTGTTTTTATAAAAAACGATATCTCGCGCTGAGACGCGGAGAGAAGATAAAGCTGACAGGGCTGAAACGTTACGGCTGCTGGGCTTTTTTATATTTCTTGATCAGAAGATCCCGCTTCAGTTTTGAAACCTTGTCGATGATCAGGGTTCCGGAGAGATGATCGATCTCATGCTGCAGTGCCCGGGCAAGCAGGTCATCAGCGTCGATATCGAGTTCTTTCCCGGCCAGGTCAAGACCGCTGACCCGCACACGGGCGCTGCGCTCAACCTCAACATTGATGCCGGGCAGACACAGGCAGCCCTCCTCCATGGTGTCGGAACCCTCGGCCGCGACGATTTTCGGATTGACCAGCATCAGCGGACCGTCACCGATGTCAAGCACGATCAGCCTCCGGCTCACGCCGACCTGCGGCGCAGCCAGGCCGATTCCCTTGTCGACGTACATGGTTTCAAGCATATCATGCGCAAGCTGCACAACGTCATCATCAATGACATCGATCGCTTCGCATTTTTTACGAAGCACTGAGTTCGGATAATGTAACACATCAAGCTTTGCCATAGCTTCTCCCATCCAGGCCCCCGGCCGGGGCGCCGGAACAGCGTTATCTGCCGTCAAGACGGCTGAGAATCCAGGGGCCCTGTGCGGTCACGGCAACCGTATGCTCATAATGAGCCGAGAGCTTGCCGTCCTGGGTTACCGCGGTCCAGCCGTCGCGCAGCACCCGTACCCTGAACGTTCCCTGATTGACCATCGGCTCAAGCGAAAGCACCATGCCCTCTTTCAGGCGCGGGTTAAACGCGGCCGGCGAATAAAAATTAGGAATCTGCGGATCCTCATGCAGACTGCGGCCGATACCGTGCCCCACAAAATCGCGCACCACGCTGAATCCGTGATCCTCGACATGCTTCTGCACAGCCAGGGAAATATCCGCAAGACGCCCGCCGGGCACGGCCTTTTCAATACCCTTGTACAAGGACTGCTCGGTCACGCGCAGCAGCTTGCGGGTAGCGGGCGGTATATCGCCGACCGGCACCGTTACAGCGGCATCACCGTAAAATCCGTCCAGCAGCGCGCCGACATCGAGACTGACCACATCGCCATTTTTTACGCGGCGCTTGCCCGGTATGCCGTGCACCACTTCTTCGTTGATCGAGATACACAGCGTTGCCGGGAAACCATGATAGCCCTTAAACGCCGGCTCAGCCCCTTCGG
>JAGYOT010000328.1 GCA_018399455.1 Desulfobacterales bacterium | reverse complement strand
GCGGCGGAAGGATTGATTATCGATTTGCCGACAGAAAATGTAATGACATGCTCGTTTTCCGAATCCCGGCGGATTAACAGGGAAATATTGCAGTCCGGATAAAGGGCATATACAATAAACCGATTCCCCGGATAAATAACCGGCTGATTGCGAAAATCCAGGACAATCAAATTATCAGCAATTGTGGCCGAGGCCTGAAGCTGTTTTTTGTATTCTTTCTCGTAAGCAAAATAGACGGCGATCCGCTCGCTGACATCCGGCATTTCCAGAATGTCCTTGATTTTCATCTGCATGCAGGCATCAATGAGACTAAGTTTGAATGCGTCTTCAGCAATCCGGAACTCCCCCCAGGTTTCAATGCCGGTGCGCTTGTCCACCAGAAAATTAAGCAGGGGCCAACCCTTTGGATGCAGGATTTCATCCCGGGTGAACTGCCCGGAGTCGGCCTTGTCCACGGCAAGCATCATTTCATCGAAAAAATCCGGAAATTTATCTTTTCCTCCAAAATAATTATAGACCACCCGGGCGGCTGATGGGGCATCCGGATCAATAATATGCCGAGGGTTTTCTTCGTTACGGAGCGTTTCTGAAACATGATGGTCAATGGCCAGGTATACGCCGGGAACATAAGGGAGGTTGGTGGTGATATCCTTTTCCGTTATTTTAATCTCCCGAGCCTGCATCTGGCTGGGGTGGTCCACCAGTTTGATCTCCTCAACCAAATCAAGGTATTTGATCAGTACGGCACAGATTAATCCATCCAGATCTCCCCGGGTCAACAGCCGATATTTGAAAGGTTGTCTCATGAAAAAATCCCCTGAATCATTTCCATAAATAAAAAAGCAATAATATTATAAAAAGCATAACAGAAAAAAAAAGTATCAGCAAGGCAAGATTGCTTTAACATTCTGATATATCTTTATTTTAAAAATCCGTCTTGACATTTGGCCGTCAATCCTGATTTAACAGGAAAACAGATTCGCCTTTCAGGGTTTACGCAGTACTGGTATTAAAACACACAGACAGAATCACTAAGGGTAAATGACACATCCAAGCTCTGACCTGATAAAGCGCCTGCGGGATAAAGGCGTTAACATCCCTAAACCGGAATCCGTGGAAATTGATCCGGGGATTAATCCGGATCGAATTTCCGGCAGTGAGGTAACACTTCACGCAGGCTGCAAATTATTCGGCACTGACACCTGGATCGGAGCCGGCACAGAGATCGGCCTTGAGGCTCCCGCCACGATTGACAACTGTTATGTCGGGCCGGATGTTCAGCTAAAAGGAGGCTTCTTCAGTCAGGCCGTCTTCTTGAAGGGCGCCACTTGCGGTTCATGCGCCCACGTTCGATCCGGCACCATCCTTGAAGAATACGCGAGCATTGCTCACAGCGTAGGATTAAAACAGACGATTCTTTTCCCCTATGTCACCCTGGGAAGCCTTATTAATTTCTGTGACTGCCTGATGGCCGGGGGCACGGATGCCAGGAATCACAGCGAAGTGGGCAGTGCCTATATTCATTTTAATTACACGCCACAACAGGATAAGGCGACCCCCTCTTTGATTGGTGATGTGCCTGGCGGCGTGATGCTGGACAAACCGCCCATATTCCTGGGCGGGCAGGGCGGTTTGGTGGGGCCTTGCCGGATTGGGTATGGCATAACCATTGCCGCCGGCACCATTTACCGCAAAGATGAACTACGGCCCCACCGGCTCATCTTCGGCGGCCCCGACAAGGGGGGCAATATTGCCTATGCGCCGGGAGCCTATCGAAACGTTAAACGCCAGTTAACTAACAACCTGGTTTACATCGGAAATCTCATCGCTTTGGGCCAATGGTACCGGCATGGCCGGTGCCTGTTTGTTTCTGAGGCCTACCCATCGGCCCTGCATGAGGGACTCTTGTCTAAACTGGATCAGGCTGTCTCGGAACGAATCAAGCGCCTTGACGGTTTTTTCCACAATTTGACAAAATCCGCCGGCACTGCTTTGAATTCAGACTCAGGCCACCCGGCTTCAGCTCCGGCCCGCCAGAAACAGGTACTCGTGGAAAAGCGGAACGAAATCCGCGATCTCCTGAAATACTACCAGGGGCTTGAAACTCTCATCCCCGCGGACAAGGCCGCTGAGGCCGCCAGGGAGCGGTTTCTGGAGTGTATGCGTCGGGAGATTATAAACACATCAGAGCCGGTGTACCTGGATGTCATAAAAAACCTTTCCGGAACAGTAAAAACCGAAGGCACCCAATGGCTGCAGGCTGTGGTGGATGAACTGGTCCAGACGGTGTTGAAGCGGATTCCCGAATTTCAGAAAAGCGATTTCAAAAACACCCAAACCGAAAAATAGCGACAATAGAAAGGAAGTGAAACATGCCCGGCCTTTTCGGTACGGATGGAATAAGGGGCAAAGCCAACTGTTATCCCATGACGCCGGAGGTCGCCATGCGCGCCGGACGAGCGCTGGTTGCCGTACTGAGTGAAAAGGGCCGGGTTCCGGCCTCAACCGGGCACAGTAACAAACCCCGGGTTATAATCGGTAAAGACACGCGCCTGTCCGGGGATATGATCGAATGCGCAATCGCGGCCGGTATTTGCGCTTCCGGCGGAGACGTCCATCTATGCGGAATCCTGCCCACCCCGGGGGTCGCATACCTGACAACCGCGGAATCCATGGATGCAGGCGTTGTCATATCCGCCTCTCATAATCCTTTTGCCGACAACGGCATTAAGTTCTTCAACGCCGGCGGATTTAAACTGCCCGTGGAAAAGGAGGCGGCAATGGATCAAATGATCCGGCAGACCGATCTTGACAAAGATCACGTCTCACCCGATTTTATCGGAACCGTCCAATACGAGCCGTCGCTTGAAGAGGTCTATGCTGATTTTCTGATTCAAACGATGCCGCAAGGGGAGGGCCTTCAGGCTCTGAAAGTGGTGCTTGACTGCTCAAACGGAGCTACCTATCGGGTGGCGCCCAAGGTGTTTCAGGCGCTGGGAGCAACGGTGGATACGATCTGCACCTCTCCTGACGGAAAAAATATCAATCAGGGATGCGGCTCTCAGGATACCGGCCTTTTAAGAAAAAAAGTCCTGCAGCAACAGGCGGATATCGGCTTGGCCTTTGACGGAGACGGGGATCGGCTGATTGCCGTCGATGAAACCGGGCGGATCGTGACCGGTGACCAGATCCTGGCCATCTGCGCCAAGCATTTGAAAGAGGCTGGAAATCTCGCCAATAACCGGGTGGTCAGTACCGTCATGAGCAATGTCGGATTCCACAAGGCGATGGAGGAGCTTGGCATCGACCTTATCATCACCGATGTCGGCGACCGCTATGTACTCGAACAGATGAAGGCAAAGGGAGCGATCATTGGTGGGGAGGATTCCGGCCATATGATTTTTCTGGACAGCCACACCTCGGGAGACGGGATTTTGACAGGGCTTCGCCTGA
>JAGYOT010000327.1 GCA_018399455.1 Desulfobacterales bacterium | reverse complement strand
CGGGGTGTTTGCCGAACAGGCCGAGGATGAAATTGCAGCCGTAAACATGGCGCTTGGCGCAAGCTATGCCGGAGCAAGGGCTATGACAGCCACTTCAGGTGGCGGCTTCGCCCTGATGACTGAAGGCATAAGCCTTGCCGGAATGACCGAGACGCCCCTCGTGGTTGTGCTGGGTCAGAGACCGGGCCCGTCCACCGGGCTGCCCACCAGGACGGCCCAGGGAGATCTGCTTTTTGCAATTAATGCGGGGCATGGCGAGTTTCCCAGGCTTGTGATGGCTCCTTCCGATTCGGAGGATGCCTTTTATAAGACCGTCAAAGCGTTCAATCTGGCGGACAAGTACCAGATACCGGTGATTCTGTTGACAGACCATTTTCTGGCCGAATCTCAGTTTTGTGTTGAAGATTTTGCACTGGACAATATCCACCCTGATCTCTACCTCGCAACCCCTGAAAACATAGATGACTACAGGCGTTACCGGTTGACCGAAAGCGGCATTTCGCCGCGCCTCTGCCCGGGACAGAGTGAGAACCTGGTAGGCGCAGACAGTGATGAACATGACGAGTGGGGCCATATCACGGAAGATCTTGGCGATACGGTAAAAAAAATGGGGGGAAAGCGGCTGGCCAAGACGGACGGTCTCAAGGGGGAGGTATCTCCTCCGGAAGAGGTTCTGGTGAATGAAAGTGATACCGTCCTTGTCGGATGGGGGTCCTCCCGGGGGGCGCTCCTGGAGAGTCTTTCCATGTTAAACCGGGAGACAGTAAAAGTGGGAATGATTCATTTTACTGAAATGTGGCCCCTTCCGGAATTCCATTTTCCGGAAGCAAAGACCTATATTTCTGTGGAGAGCAATGCTACCGGGCAGCTGGGCCGGCTGCTGCAATCCGAGTATGGGGTGAATTTTCAGAGAGGCATCAAACGCTGCGATGGTTTGCCTTTAACCGCTGAGTTTATAAGGAGAAGTTTAAATGAAGGATATGGAAGACTATCGCAATGACGTGGAGATCCAGTGGTGTCCGGGCTGTCCAAACTTCGGAATTCTTAAGGCGTTTAAAAAGGCGCTGGTTGAGCTCAACCGGGCACCGCACGAGGTATGTCTGGTGTCCGGAATCGGGCAGGCCGCCAAGCTGCCGCACTACCTCAACTGCAACTTTTTCAACGGGCTTCACGGAAGAGCCCTTCCCGTTGCATTGGGGATCCACGTGGCCAATCCAAGCCTGACGACCATTGTCGTAACCGGAGACGGGGATTGCTACGGAGAGGGAGGCAACCACTTCCTGCATATCTTTCGGCGCAATCCCGATATCACCATGGTGGTCCATAATAATGAGATTTACGCTTTAACCAAGGGACAGGCATCGCCGACAACCCCGAAGGGTGAGACAAGAACGATGCAGACCAGAGGGGTAGAACTCCGCCCGTTGAATCCTCTGACGATCGGAATCCTCCAGGGCTGCGGTTTTGTGGCACGGGGATTTGCCGGCGATATCGACCATCTCAAATACCTTATCGTGAAGGCGGTTGCCCACAAGGGATTTTCTTACGTGGAGGTCATCCAGCCCTGTATCACCTGGGGTACTCATCCGGTGAGCTGGTACAGGGATCGTATTTATAAACTTGACGATGATTATGATCCGACCGACCGGGAAGCGGCCTTAACCAAGTCCATGGAATGGGGAGAAACGATGCCTGTCGGTGTTATTTACAAGGCCGAGCCCGGAGATTTATTTGCGGACAGGTTCAGAAAGACTGTAACGGATCGGCCCTTGTATGAGCTCGCCCCTCATGGAAAGGAAAAGATATTAAAATATCTGTCCGAATTCAGGGCAGCGGATAATGATCTTTCAGCAAAGGAGGATAGGTTATGGTGATTCAAAAAGTATTATGGCCTACGGATTTCTCAAGCAGTGCCGAGGCGGCACTTGAATACGTCAAGTCCCTGAGCGAAAAATATAATGCAGAGGTTCATGTGCTCCATGTTTTTGAAGATATTATGCATCATGAGAGCTGGTACGGGGAATTCGACAAAAAACACCTTGAGAGTTTCATGGAAAAAGCCCGGAAACGGGCAAAAGAACGACTGGATCAAATATGTGAGCGGCATCTGGAAGGCTGCCCGCTTTATATCAAGCATGTGGCTGTGGGCGATCCTGCAGTGGAGATTTTGAATCTTATTGAACAGGAGAAGGTGGACCTGGTTGTAATGGCCACAAGGGGCAAAAGCGGTCAGTTCGGGTTCGGCAGCATTACGGAGCGGGTTACGAAGCATTCACCCGTTCCCGTGACCACCATACCCACAGAAGGGGCACCAACTCAGAAAAAACAGCAATAGAAAACGGTTTCAATTTTAAGGGAGGACAGGATAATGAAACGGATCACAACAGTTTTTATGGCAGCGGCACTGGTTTTCGGCATGAGTACCGGCGTATTGGCCCACTGTGAGATCCCATGCGGGATCTATGATGATGAGATGCGGGTTGAGCTTATTCGCGAACACATTACCACCATCGAAAAATCCATGAAAATGATTCGGGAGCTGGAGAGCGCGGATCACCCGCATTCCAATCAGCTGATTCGGTGGGTAGTAAACAAGGAGGAGCATGCGAACAAGCTTCAGCACATCGTCACTCAATATTTTATGACCCAGCGCATCAAACTGGACGCGGACAAATACACGGAAAAAATATCCGTGCTTCACCATATGCTGATTTTTGCCATGCGGTGCAAGCAGACGACGGATACGGACAACGTGGAGAAGCTTCGAACACTTGTGGATCAATTTGAATCCCTGTATTTCGGGAAAGAAAAGAAGAAGCAGAATTGATGCCCGCCAGACGGTGAAGAGGGTTTGTCAGGGATTTTTCCCGCGGGCTGAAAAGATGTTACCCGGCGTGAAAAAGGCTGCCCGGCGGGGAAGGCTGAATGCAGCCCCCCTGCCGGGCTTGGTTGAATCAGACCCATGCGGTGCTATCCGGCATGATCTTATCCATTTTTTCGGAGAACTGTTCAAAGGTTGATTTCAATTCTTCGAGTTTATTTTCGATGGTTTTTTTCTGAGGCGACCAGTCTGCCGGGCATTCCGACCTCAATTGGTCCAGGCTTTGATTAAGCTCGGCAACAATCCCGTTGAGACTGTCGATGGCTGGCTGGACTTTTTCTTTGTCTGTGCCTTCCAGTTTCCGCGTGGCGAGCAGGGCGTCGTAAATGGCCGCTTTCCAGCCGGTCAGCTGATGATTAATGGTGTCACAGTATGATTTTGCATCCATAAGCATCTCCTTTCGCTTCGCTGGTTATTCGGTTTGTTTTTTTAATATAGAGGCTTGAATTCGCTTGTCAAATTTTAATCCGGGCCCCGGCTGTATCCGTATGGGTAGCCGCCGCCGGAGATTTTAATGACGGATGGGGCCGCCTTACGGTTAATTCGAGGTCTCACAATGAGGTCTAACTCTTTTGAGCCCCGG
>JAGYOT010000326.1 GCA_018399455.1 Desulfobacterales bacterium | reverse complement strand
GCATTGCAACTCCCACAGAAGCATCGGGAATGGGCGCTTTATTAGCGCTTTTCCTCGTTATCGCTTATCGGAGATTTAGCTGGGCCATGCTCTTTGAAACCCTGTTAGCAACGACCAAAGCCACATCCATGGTTCTTATGGTGGCTGTAGGGGCTACATGTTTTACAGGAGTATTCATGGGCTCAGGGGGTGGTGATGTTGTCCGCCAAATGATCCTTGGTACAGGCTTGGGCAAGTGGGGCGTACTGCTCATAATGATGGGTATCAATTTCTTTCTCGGCATGTTTATTGACTGGTTGGGAATTGTTTTGATTACATTTCCCATATTTGTACCAATCGTTGAATCATTGGGATTTAATCTACTCTGGTTCGTCGTTTTAACCGCAGTGTTGTTGCAGAATTCATTTTTAACGCCACCCTTTGGTTACGCCCTGATCTACATTCAAGGCGTCGCCCCTTTAGAGATTACCGTGAAGGATATATGGGGTGGCGCTTTTCCCTTTATCATTATAATGACGGTAGGCTTTATCTGCTGCCTGTTATTTCCTGAAATTATTACAGCTCTTCCTCAATTTCTAATAGATTGAGGATTATGATAAAATCCACTTTTTGATCCCAAAGGAGGAAGACATGGCCGAAAGAGAGATGGGCATTGAGGAAAGGCTGGCAAGGAGGCTGATTATTGGCGAGCAGCTTGCCAGAAGCACAAGGAAAACCCCTGGCAAAGAAGTGCTGGTCTACGGGGATACACGCCTTACGTTCAATGGGCTCAACCAGCGCGTAAACAGGCTTGCAAATCATTTCGCTGAAATGGGCATAGGCAGGGGAGACAAGGTAAGCACGCTGCTTTTTAATTGTAATCAGATCATCGAGGTCTACTATGCATGCGCCAAAATCGGGGCAGTCGCGGTCCCGCTTAACTTCCGCCTGACTCCGCCCGAGATAAAGTATATTCTGGAAGACTCGGATTCATGTGTGCTCGTTTTTGGAGAAGCACTGCGTGAACCGGTGGCCAAAGTAAAGGATGAGGTGCCGGGGATAAAGCATTATATCTGCTGCGGCAAGCAAGTGCCGGGCTATGCAGCGTCCTATGAGGAAATCGCGGACTCAGGAAACGACGCGGAGCCGCTAATAGACGTTGAAGAAAATGATGATGCCTTCATCGTTTACACCTCGGGAACCACGGGCCGGCCGAAAGGGGCCGTATCCACCCACAAGCAGCAGTTGATGGGCGCTATAAACTGCATTATTGCAATGCAGGTCACAAGGCGCGACAGATTTTTGTTCATGCCGCCCCTTTTTCACCAGGGAGGGGTGACCCTCGGAATCGTCTATCCATTAATGAACGCCACAATTGTTATACCCTCATTCCTGGCCTTTGATCCAAAAGCGGCCATGGATCTTATCGAAAAAGAAAAAATTACCGGAGCATTTCTTGTTGCGGCCATGGGGAACGCTGTCTTCATGCTCCCTGACCTGAACCGGTATGACACCTCCTCCTGGAAGACATGGCTCAGCACAGGCGGGGTGTTTCCGGCGGGCCTGAAGAAACGGATACTTGATCAGTGGCCTGACATGCGAATATTTGATTTCTTCGGAATGACAGAGATGTGCCCGCTTATGACATTTCTTTCCCCCCGGGATATGCTGGAGAAGCCGAATTCCGTTGGCATGGAGTTCCCGTTCGTGGAGATGCGGCTCGTGGATGCCAGGGACAGAGAAGTGGGCGTCGGGGAGGTTGGCGAAGGGGCCTACCGCGGCCCGACCGTCATGAAAGAGTACTATAAAAAGCCCGAGGCCACTGCCGAGAGCATGAAGGATGGATGGTTCCACGGCGGCGACCTGCTATTCAAAGATGAGGACGGTTTCTACAATATAGTGGATCGGAAAAAGGACATGATCGTCTCGGGTGCAGAAAATGTGTATCCGGTAGAAGTCGAAAATGCAATCCTTTCCAATGAAAAGGTGCTGGAATGTGCGGTAATAGGGGTGCCTGACGAGAAATGGGGAGAGACCGTGAAAGCCATCGTGGTTTTAAGGCCCGGTGAAAAAATGACAGAGGATGAGCTCAAGGCGTTTCTCTCCGACAATCTTGCAGGCTATAAGCGCCCGCGCCTCGTGGAATTCGTGGATGCTCTTCCCAGAAATGCCATGGGAAAAGTGCTTAAAACGGTTTTAAGGGATAAATACGGCAGCCTGATAAGATACTGAAATGTTGACGCGGCAGATTTCAAATTATCCCATGCCGGTCCTGTTGCCTCGGACATAAGACCACGCAGGTTGGCCTGATGCCTGTGCCGGCTATCAACCTTGACGCAAAAGAGGAGTCCTTATGCTAAAGCAGAGATTTGCCATGAACAAATGGTACTCAAGCACATTGCAGGAGCTTTTTGTCGAAACCTGTAAACGCCGGGCCGATAAGCCAGCTCTTGTTTTTAATGGGACCGAAATAGCCTTCGGCCAGGTCCTGGAAAATGTCAATAAACTCTCTCAGGCCCTTTTAACGCTTGGTGTAAAACGGGGTGACCACATCGCAATGCTGCCGACGGCCTCGCCTGAATTTGCCTATGTCTATTTTGCAGCCCTTCAGATCGGCGCTCTGATCAATCCGCTGAATCTTCTTTGGGGAAACATTGAATTGGCAGGCATTTTGCCAAGAAATGATCCCAAAATAATTTTTACAATCGATAAAAACGGCGGACGGGATTATATCCAAATGCTCAGGGAGGCCATTCCGGACCTTGAAATCAAACAACAATCGGTTTCTGCTGCAAGCATTCCAACCTTGAGCCACCTGGTCAGGATCAGTCGAACGGATGAAGAATATGAAGGATTTCTGAATTTTGAAGAAGTGCTGGAGAGCGGCAGCAATTATGATTCATCGGCACTCGAAGCGCTGGTCCGGGAAGCCCGGTGTACTGATGTTCAGTATATGTGCCAGACCTCCGGCAGCACCGGCCTTTCCAAAAGTGCTTTGTGGAACCATCGGCCGCCTTTGGCCACCGCGAACTTTGCTGCCAAGCATTTGTTCATATCCGAAGACGACAGCTATATTAATCTAACCCCTTTTTACCATAACAGCGGGATGTGCGCACTAAACATTGCGTTTGGGATCGCCGGAATCACCCTGTATCTGATAGAAAATTTTGACCCCGTCCTGGCGCTGGAACTGATAGAGAAGCATGAGATCACTTCCACATTCGGATTCGACGCCCACTGGCAGGCCTTCAAAATGGTGCTGCAAAAAACCGGCAAAGATTATAACTTCACGATTAACAAGGCCCTGGGTGCTATAACGCCAAAGACCATTCAAATGATTCGGGAGGAATTGTGCAAAGGAAGCCATGTCACCCTGAACAATCTGTATGCCCAGACTGAAAACGGCCCCCTGATTTCCTTGGGAGAATTTGATTGCATGAACCAGGACCTGAACATGTTTACCAACGGCCGTCCCCTGCCCGGGGTTGAAATTTCGA
>JAGYOT010000325.1 GCA_018399455.1 Desulfobacterales bacterium | reverse complement strand
GTTGAGTCTGCTCATTGTCGACCGGGGGCCCGGTGTGGAGACCGAGTACCTCTATGGTCTGCTCGGGTGCCGGGGCGGGGGGACGGGCCGGCTCGTGTTTCGCGATGTCAAGGTTCCTAAAGAGAACCTGGTCGGGGAGCTTCACGGAGGCGCCCGCTGTTTTCATCAGATGATGATCCCGGAGCGGATGACCTCGGCCGGCGGATGCCTCGGGGCGTGGGGGGCCCTTGACCTGGCTGTCCGTTACTCGGACCGCCGCCGGGCCTTTGGAAAGGAAATTCGCAAATACCAGGCGATCAGTTTTTCGGTAGCAGAGTCGATCACCAAGCTCGACGCCGCCCGCGCCCTTTCTTACATGGCCGCCCGCGCCATTGATGAAAACTCGGCCAACGTGCGGCGCCTGGTCAGCGAGGCCAAGCGTTTTACCACCGAAGCCGCCTGGGATGTGGTTAACAATGCGATGCAGATCATGGGCGGCATCGGCTACACGGAAGTCTATCCCATCGAAAGGGCGCTCCGCGACATTCGTCTGGGAATGATCTGGACCGGCACCACAGAGATCATGAATCTTTTGATCCAGCACGAATACTACAATGAGGTTCTGGATCCCGCATATGACCGCCGGAAGATGGAAAGCGACGCCATGAATCCGGACGAATCAGAACGATGCTATACCGACGAGGACATGGAACGGGTCTTTGAAGAACCCATAGATTCCTGAAAGCTCTAGGACCGATCAGCGCTGTCAGGCAATTGAATTTCCTGTAGACGGATGGGAGATAAACGGATAATATTATCATTTTGTTTTATTTCGTTCCGGAACTATTTAGCGATGAGTTCGCCTGTTGATAACAGGGAATGCCGTTTTAAGAGTCTCTCAGACGAATGCCCTAATCACAAAGGAGACCGCTGGCGATGATGCCCGGTGCACTTAAAGGAGTAAAGATTCTGGAGTATTGTACCACCATCAGTGGCGCCTACTGTAACAAACTGATGGCGGATCTCGGGGCCGAAGTGATCAAAATAGAGCCTCCCGGTACAGGAGATGGTGCAAGAAGAAAGCCGCCTTTCCTGAACGATGAACCGGACCCTGAAAAATCAGGGCTTTTTATGTACATCAACACCAGTAAATTCGGTGTCACGCTCGATCCGTCAAAGCCCGGAGGTAAAGAAATTTTTGAAAAACTGGTCAGGGATACGGATATCCTGATTGAAGACCACCAGCCCGGCGAGATGCAGAGAATGGGGCTTGACTATGAGGCTCTGAAGAGAATCAACCCGGCTCTCATTATGACGGCCATCAGTCCGTTCGGCCAGAGCGGCCCGTATAAAAACTACAAGGCCTATCAACTCAACATCTCTCATATGAGCGGTCAGGGATATCTGCTCCCGATCGGCGCATTGAATCTGGATCGTCCACCGGTAAAGGTGGGCGGCAACAGCGGAAACTTTGACCCCGGCCTTGTGGCATCCGTTGCTGTGATGGCGGCGCTCTTCTGGCGGGGAAAAACCGGTAAAGGCCAGTATATCGGAATGTCCAAAATGGAAGCCCTGATGTCCATGCAGCGTGTGGAAAGCGTTACATTCCCGAACAGCGGTGTGAATATGAGCCGTGCCGGCATTGCCCAGCAGAAGCGGGCGGATGGAATTTTTCCGTGCAAGGATGGTTATGTGGTGGTCATTACGCCGGAAGAACATCAGTGGAGAAATTTTATGAAACTTATCGGAGATCCGCCATGGTCCAGAGAACCCTGGTGCGAAAACCGACTGGAGCGTGGCCGGCATGGCGATAAAATACGGGAACTCATTTCCGCCTGGATGAAAAATAAAACCAAGGAGGAGGTGTTCAGGAAGGGACAGGCGCTCAGTGTTCCGGTAGCTCCTGCGAATACGGCCGAAGACATCGTGACGTCCCCCCAGTTCAACGCCCGTGGTTTTTTTGTGGAAGCCGAACATCCGGCGGCAGGTAAAATTGACAAATTTCCCTCATCGCCCTACCGGTTTTCAAAAACCCCCTGGGCTGTTTTCCGGCCTGCGCCCCGGCTGGGGGAGCATAATGAGGCAGTTTTCTGCGGCCGTTTGGGGCTGACAAAAGATAAGCTGACTCAACTCAAGGCTTCCGGGGCTGTTTAGTGCATGAACGAAAAAGACGGTTTTCGTTCATGCACTACTATAGACTTACTTGAAACCCGCTAAAATACTGGTATATCGGAGGCGGTATGGATAACAATGGTGCGTTAAACGGTGTCAGGGTCGTGGAGTTTACCTCGGCCTGGGCTGGTCCTTATGCCACTTGCCTGCTCGGGTTTTTGGGCGCTGAGGTGATCAAGGTGGAAAGTCGGAAACGCCCTGACCATTCAAGGATGGTTTCCTTTACGACCGGCCGGGAATTTCAAACTCATGATGAGTCGGAGGTTTTCAATAATCTGAACCTGAACAAACGAAGCGTGAGCCTGAACCTGAAAAAACCGAAAGCTGTTGAAATCGCAAAAAACCTGATAAAGGTCAGTGACGTGGTCATGGAAAACATGCGGCCGGGCGTGGTTCCCCGGCTGGGCCTCGGCTATGAGGCGGTCAAAGCGGTCAAACCCGATATCATCTATATTTCTTCTTCAGCGTGCGGCCAGACAGGGCCGGATAGAGAGTACATCGGTTATGCGCCGACATTCGCGGCTCTTGCCGGACTGCCCCATATTACCGGTTATCCGGACTGGCCCCCCAGCAATTTTATGGGCTCCATAGATCTGAGGAGCGCCTCTACATCGGCCTTTGCTATTCTGGCCGCCCTTTACTATCATCAGCAGACCGGAGAGGGGCAGTATATCGATTTGGCCTCCCAGGAGGCCATTGCAGCATTTGCCGGAGATATATTTCTGGATTATGTGATGAATCAACGCGTGGCCGTGAGAAAAGGGAACCAGGATGAGGTCATGGCGCCTCATAACTGCTATCGGTGCAAGGGCGGCGACGAGTGGATCAGTATTGTCGTTGCAACAGAAATGGAATGGGAAAACCTGTGCAGAGCCATGGATAGAAAGGATCTCATCCGGGATGAGCGGTTTGGCGATGCAATAAACAGAAAGACAAACGAGCAGGCGCTGGATGACATCATTTCCGGCTGGACGCGGAATAAAGACAAATATGAGCTTATGGAATTACTCCAGAACGCCGGTGTGGCGGCAGCCCCTTCGCTGTCCAGCGAAGCGCTTTTTGAGGATCCCCACTTGAAGGAAAGAAATGTTTTCCGGCAGGTAAAGCATCCGGTCATTGGCGGAAACTGGGTTATCGCACCGCCATGGCGATTGACGGAAACGCCTGCTGCCATCCGGACCCCCGGGCCCTTGCTCGGGGAACATACCGACGAGGTATTTCAGGATTACCTGGGCATGGCTTCAGAAGAAATACAGCAGTTAAGAGATGAAGAAGTCATTTATTGATGCTCTCGTAAAAAGCGATTTATTCCGCCGCGGTGGTATTTTTGCA
>JAGYOT010000324.1 GCA_018399455.1 Desulfobacterales bacterium | reverse complement strand
TAATTCGTTTCTCATCCACGGAGAAAGCGATATCCGTTGTTCGCACAACAGGCTGCTGGCTGATGCGGGTCCAGTCATCCCTGTAAAGGTTGATATCGATGGCCCCTGTTGGAAGTTCCATGGATTTGATTCCCTGGAGCTTGTCGCGAATGCGCCGGGCCAGAAACACCCCCCTGGTGTGGATGCCGATAATCCCCAGATTCTCAATGGCCCGGTGGCCTTCGATGATCTCATAGCTGATCCGCGTAATAATGGTTTCAATTTCCGTTGCGTTCAGCTGTGTTTGACTCTCGCTCATAGCCTCTGCCCTGAATTCCAGCCATTTTCATCAAATGATTCAGCCATAAAATATTATCCGCAAAGAAGCAAGACCAGAATTTTGATCAGCGCTCGTGGCCCGGTGGCCGGCAGCCTGGCACAGGGGCGTCATCTCTTGATTTCCGGCTCGTTTTTGCTTATAGCAAATAAAACGGAATCTAAATGAGGGAAATACAGTCATGGTCAAATCGGATACGGCATGCAGCGGCGTGATTCTGGCCGGCGGCCTGAGCAGACGATTTTCCGGAATAAACAAGGCATTTCTGGAAGTCGGCGGCCGCCGGATGATTGACAGTGTTTACGATGTGTTTAAAAGCGTCTTCGATGACATTATCATTGTCACCAACCAGCCTTGGCTCTACCTGGATTTGGACGCCACCCTGGCAGCCGATATTTTTCCGGTGCGAAGCTCGTTGACCGGCATTCATGCCGGCCTTTTTTATTCGGGAAATCCGTTTATTTTTGCGGCAGCGTGTGATACCCCTTTCTTACAGGCGGATCTGGTTCGGCTCATTCTCAGCCGGATTGAACCCGGTGCCGGTGTTATCGCACCAGAGACAGCAGCCGGCATGGAGCCTTTATGTACGGCCTACGCAAAGACCTGCCTGCCTGTTGTGGAGCGGCATCTTGAGCAGAAAATATATAAAATTCAGTCTTTTTTCAAATCACTGCGCGTAATACGCGTCCCTGAGGAAACCCTTCGGGTGGCGGATCCGGAGCTTAAATCATTTTTTAATATCAATACCGCTGCGGAACTGGAGCAGGCAGAGGCTTGGATAGCCGGTGCGGCCGGATTCCAAAAATAGAGGAGAGTTAATGATGCAGCTCAAGCAGATGATTGAGGTGATTAAAAATCGGCCGGATGCCGGACAGATCGGCATGATCTTGACCCATATCGGCCTTGTCAGGCAGGTCTCACGCGACGGCCGCCGGGTGTCCGGGCTCACCGTGGCCGTGGACCGGGACCAGATGAAATCCCTGGTTGAGAAAGAAAAGCAGTCTCCGGGCATTATCGATATACGGGTGGAAATCGAGGAGGGCCGGCTGCTGGCAGTGGGTGACGAGATTATGCGGCTGGTGGTCGCAGGCGATGTCCGCGATAACGTTATCCCCGTACTTGAGCGGGTTCTTTCCGCTGTCAAGGAAAGGGTTACCCACAAGACGGAAGTTTTCGCCTGATGCTTTCATCTGCCTTAAATTGCCCGATTATGGGCTCGCACAGTTTATTTTTTGATCAGCACAATTTTAAGGAGGCAGTTAATGGCTCAATTTTCCCATCTGGACCCGCATGGCCGCGCCCGCATGGTCGATGTCGGAGATAAAGCATCCAGCCGGCGGACCGCAGTGGCCCGGGGACGGGTATACATGCGGCCGGAGACATTTGAACGCATTCTTCAGCAGAGCATTCAAAAGGGCAATGTGCTTGAAACAGCCCGGATTGCCGGCATTATGGCCGGTAAGAAGACCTCGGACCTGATACCGCTTTGTCATCCGCTCCAGATCCAGCAGATCGGCGTGGATATGACGCCGGAAGCAGACAGTCACTCGATCCTGATCCAGGCCAAAGCCCGGGTGTTTGCCCAGACAGGGGTTGAAATGGAAGCCCTTACTGCGGTATCAGTTGCGGCGCTGACGATTTATGATATGTGTAAGTCCGTGGATCGGGAGATAATGATTTCAGAGATCTGCCTTATGGAAAAATCCGGCGGCAAGAGCGGCACCTATAGGCGGCCGGCAAACGCTCCGGGTCCGCCTGCCGACAGGGGATAGCAAAAAAGGCGCCTATGCAGGAGTGGATGCGCTACGTCGTTTATGGGTTAGCTGGTTTGACGGCCGGGGGGATGATCAGCGGGTTTATTGTTCGATCACGCTATTTACGGCGCCTCCTGGAAGAAGAACTCGCCGGGCTCCGGTCCAGCCTTTCCGATCGCGACGAAAAGATCCGGAGCTTGCGTCAGCAGACGGTTGACGACCAGAAAAAGATCGCCGAACTGGAGATCGCCCTTGAGAAAGAACAGAAAGCGGCCTCTGAAAAGAAAGATCTGATCGAGGAGGTCAGGTCTCGCATGACCGAGACCTTCCAGGCCATGTCCGCCCGTGCTTTGGCTGAGAATAATCAAACCTTCATGGATCTGGCGGGCACTACTCTTTCCGGCTATCTGGAGTCGGCCAGGCAGGAATTAAAGAGCCGGGAAAAAGCGGTTAATGATGTGGTGCAGCCTATTGCCGATGCGCTCCGGCAATATGACCGGCAAGTGCGCGATATGGAGCAGTCCCGTCAGAAGGCCTACGGCGAGCTCTCTCAGCAGGTAGTCTCTCTTGCCCAGACTCAGACCGAACTTCAGCGTGAGACGGGAAGGCTTGTCAATGCCCTGCGCAAGCCTCATGTACGGGGCCGTTGGGGAGAAATCACACTGCGGCGGGTGGTTGAAATTTCGGGCATGCAGAACCGATGCGATTTTTTGGAACAGGTTTCCAGCTCCAATCCTCTCCAAAACCCAAACCCCGGGATAAACCGAACCGGCGAAGGGGTCACGCGGCCGGACATGCTCATCTGTCTTCCCGGCGGCCGGAGGATCGTAGTTGATTCAAAAGTCCCCATCGCGGCTTATCTGGATGCCCTTGAGGCTGAAACCAGGGGAAAAACTGAGATCCTGATGCAGCAGCATGCCTCCCAGGTCCAGGGCCATGTGCAAAAGCTTTCCCAGAAACGATACTGGACTCAGTTTACGCCCACACCGGAGTTTGTGGTGCTGTTCATGCCAGGAGAGAATTTTTTCAGTGCCGCCCTTTCGCAGGTGCCCGGCCTTATTGAGGATGCGGCCGACAAGGGCGTCATCCTCTCCACGCCGACCACCTTGATCTCGCTTTTAAAGGCTGTGGCCTACGGCTGGAAGCAGGAAACCGCAGCTGAAAATGCCAGAGCGGTCAGTGAGACCGGAAATGAGCTGTATAATCGGTTCCATGCCATGACAAGCCACATGAACAGGCTGGGCCGTGATCTGAGCCGGTGCGTCGGATCGTTCAACCAGATGGTGGGCTCAATGGAGAAGCGGGTGATGCCTGCGGCAAGGCGGCTTCAGGATATGGGGATGACATTAAATGAGGGTAAGCCGCTTGCGGATCTGACGTCCGTGACGGAACAGCCGAGGAGTTTAAACAGCGAGGAAGAGGATG
>JAGYOT010000323.1 GCA_018399455.1 Desulfobacterales bacterium | reverse complement strand
TGTCTAAATCCGCCATGATCTTGATCCGCGAGATCACTGCGTTTTTATAACTGTAGGGAATCGTTTGATACAGAGTGCAGGCTCCGTCCACGCGAGTTCGAACTTCGGTATTGACTTTGCCGGGAAACGGTTCGATGTGAATATCCGATGCCCCCCGCTGATATGCATCGATAATAATCTTATTGACCAACTGGACAACGGCGCTGCTCTCCTCGGACACGGCAGAGGATTCCTCCTCGAAATCATCCTCATCATCTGCGAGTTGAGAAATGATATCATCAATGGAGGCGTTGTCCTGCGACCCTTCTGAAGTGAACATATCAATCAGTTTCAGGATATCTTCTTTGACGGCCACGTTTAATTTAATCTTTTTTCCGGGAAAAAGCGTCTTTATTTCATCGATGCGCCGGATATCATCAGGATTGTCAATTGCAATGATCACATCCCCGTTTTCAGAGCGAACCGGCACCCAGGTATTGTTGCGCATGAATTTAACCTTGAGCCCCTGCAGCAGCTCTCCGGGAATGGGCAGATTGTTACGGTATTCCACCAGAGGCAGATCATAATAACGGCTGAGGGCTTGGCCGACTTCTTTTTTGGGAATTTTAAAGTCCGTTATCAGTATGTTTTCAACTGCCTCCCGTTTCTCCCGGGACCTGGCCACGGCCTGATTGAGTTCTTTCTGGGTCAGGATATGATTTTCCAGAAGATAGTCAAACTTCCCCTTGCCGTGCGAGGCCATCCGCTTCTGTTTGTAAAGCGCAATTCCGATCATGTTGGTGAGTTCGGTGATATTGTCCTCGTCCCGGCGGGTAAACGGCCCCCCGCTCCGGCTGTTGATCAGCTGAATGACCCCCAACAGATAAGATTTATACAGAATCGGCGCGGTCAACAGCTGGCGGGTTCTATAGCGGGTGCGCTGGTCCCACCTGCCGTCAAACTTTAACCCCGGGTCAATGGCCTCCAGCTCCTTTTTGTCATACGCATCCTTCATGTTTAATATGCACTGGTGTGTCGCGGCATAGCCGGCCACACTCTTGTCAGATATGGGCACACGGATCTCTGAGAGCTCTTCCCCGGATTTAAACCGGGAGACCAATTCCCGCCTGATCCCGTCCACGTAATATATGGTAATCCGTTCGGCTCCGACCAAATCCAGGATTTCGTCCTTTAAATCAATCAGGATTTCATCCAGATTAAAGGCAGCATAAATCTGATTGCTGATTTCCTGGAATTTGGTCCGGTATTCAACCTCGGACTTTAAGTGCTGAACATTGTTTCCCCCGTTGGGGGCTGTTTTAAAAAACTGGCTGACATTGTTACTGGATTCCATGTATAACTACCTTATTCATTGGATTGTTTTAAAGGGCCTCCCCTTCCCCGCAGCCTATTGACCCGCTGTGAATTTTTCCCGCCGGGGGGATATAGATCCTACTCTTCTCCGGAACACTTTGAACGCCGGTTGGTATACCAATGCTCATAGAGCTTTCTGATCCCTCCGCCGACCAGCAGAAAGCCCATGATATAGAAACAGATCCGGATAAGCACCGCGGCTGGTGCAAAATACTCAATGGTGACCACCTGATCCATCACATGCGGGATACGAAAAAAAAGCCCCACCCCCATTATCAGGAGTGCCGCACCCCATATAATCTGAAACGTTTTCCTGTTATCCATCATTAATACAGCGATACCTGACTATTCATCGGAAGAATTGCGCCTGAAATTTATGCCCCCGTATCAAACTCTTTTCAGGATATAGGGTATTACACAAATTGACTATAGCTTCAATAAGAAATACTTGTCAACGGGATTGGACTTGACCGGCGATTGCCACAGTTTATATTTAAAAATAGCCAATGCCGAAAATACGGTATCCACAATTTAATGCAAAGAAAAAGGAGCCCCATGACCGAGGACAGCGGGAATAACAAATACGAACATAAACTCAAACTCCGCAACCTGAGGCTTTCAGACTACAACGACGTAAAGGAGATCATGGAGCTGGTTTATCCATCCATGGGCGGGGCATGGGATTTTGACGAATTCTCCGCCCTGATCGAAAGGTTTTCCGAAGGCCAGATCTGTATCGAGGATAAAGGCAAGGTAGTGGCCGCAGCCCTGAGTCTGATCGTCAATCATGATGCCTACGAAACCCGGCACGCCTATGATGACCTCATCGGAGACGGCCGGATGCGCTCACATGACCCCAACGGCGATGCGCTCTACGGTATAGACGTATTTGTTCATCCCGAATATCGCGGCCTGCGACTGGGCCGAAGACTCTATGATGCCAGAAAGGAACTTTGCGAGGAGTTAAACCTGCGGGGCATCTTATTCGGTGCCAGAATCCCCGGCTATAAAGATCATGCCCATGAAATGAACCCGGAACAGTATATCCAGAAGGTCAAAAACAGCGAGATTTACGACCCGGTGCTTTCGTTCCAGCTGGCCAACGATTTTCACATCAAAAAAGTTATCAAGAACTATAACCCTGAGGATATGCAGTCGCATGCCTACGGTATTCTCATGGAATGGAACAATATCTATTATGAAAAACGGCGGCCTCTTTTCGGCGGCCGAAAGGCTTATCCCCGGCTTGGGGTGGTGCAGTGGCAGATGCGCCCCTTCCAATCCTTTGAAGATGTGATGCACCAGGCCGAGTTTTTTATTGATGCGGTGGCCGGCTATAATTCGGATCTGATCCTGTTTCCGGAACTCCTGAATGCTCCGCTTATGCGCAACTTCAACCAGGAAAACCCGGCGGAAGCCATGCGATCGCTTGCGGAATATACCGAACCGCTTCGCGATGAGTTTATTAAAATGGCTTTGAGCTACAATATCAACATAGTGACTGGCAGCATGCCCGAATATCGGGATGAAAAGCTCTACAATGTTTCTTATCTGTGCCGACGCGACGGCACCTGGGACTGCCAGTATAAACTTCATATAACGCCGGATGAAGCCCACTACTGGGGCCTTAAAGGCGGCGATGAACTCAAGATTTTTAACACGGATATCGGTAAAGTGGGCATTCTTGTCTGCTATGATGCGGAATTTCCGGAGCTTTCCCGCTATTTGGCGGAGAAAGGCATGAATATTCTGCTCATCCCATACTGGACCGACACCAAAAACGCCTATCTGCGCGTCCGGCGTTGCGCCCAGGCCCGTGCCATTGAAAACGAGTGCTATGTTGCCATATCCGGCAGCGTGGGCAACCTGCCAAAGGTGGAAAACATGGATATCCAGTACTCTCAGTCCGCCGTATTCACGCCTTCTGATTTTGCCTTCCCCCATGACGCCATCTCGGCCGAGGCCACACCCAATACGGAAATGACTCTGATGGTAGACCTGGATCTGGATCTTTTGAAGGAGCTTCGGGAACAGGGAAGCGTGCGCAACGTGCGAAGCCGGCGCCTGGATCTGTATCAGATTCTATGGAAGAAGAATTGATGGCTTCGTAAAAAGTCCAATATCTGCGTTGCGCTGCATCCCTCGGAATTTCA
>JAGYOT010000322.1 GCA_018399455.1 Desulfobacterales bacterium | reverse complement strand
ATTTTTTTTATCATCCACCCGCAATGGCTTAATGACAATTTCCAGGGAATCCGCTCTCGCTTCCGCGGATTGATAGAACCACTCGTTATATGACGGATCGTAAATCATACCGATACGCCGGATGCCGGGCAGGGCCTGATGGATATTCTCAACTTGCTGCGCAGCCGGGATATTCAAAGGAATGCCGCACTGATTCGCATCCAGTGCGGGGATATTCTTTCCGGGGTTGAGAACCACTGAATATATTTTTACGCCCGGCGTTGAAGGCAGGCGATGCCACAGATATTGCGCCGCCTCCGGGCCTACGGCCAAAAAAACGGTAAACGTTCCGTCGATAAATTGTTCCGGCAGAAGATCCCTGCCGGATGCCTTCATGCGATCCAGGAAAAAGACTTCCGCAGAAACATCGGCCATATCCCCCAGGACGCTGAGTACCCCTTCCGAGACTTCAATATACGGACGAATCTGCCTGGAAATGATTACAGCCGCCTTTGCCGGTTCAGGCTGAACGGCCGGCGCCCCTGCCGGAATCGCCAGACTAAAAATAAGACTATAAAACAGAAGTCGATAAAATTTCACGGAGCATTCTAAATGTCTTCAAGCCCATCTTTTCGGTGAGTCTTTAAGGACCGGGGCATGTGATAAAAGGTAAGCTCCGGTGTCATGGCTCCGAATTGACGATATCCTTCATCTGGTCCTTGAATTCATCGGCTATCGCATCCACATCCGCAAGACTCGTAATAACCTGGGGCGAAATAAAAATAATGAGCTCTGTTTTGGAGACAGAATCCTTCACTTTTCCAAAAATATATTTTAAGACCGGAACACTGACGAGCCAAGGCGCACCCGATGTATTGTCGGTTTTCGTCTCCTTGATAAGACCACCGATTACGATGGCCTGGCCGCTTTTCACCGACAAAGTCGTTTGGGCACGGCGCTTGAAAAATGATGGATAAGTCTGATCGCCCACTTGTATATTATCCGCAATTTCACTCACTTCCTGCTCGATATCCATGGTCACCAGTCCGACTTCGTTGATATGGGGCGTCACCGACAGCATGACCCCTGTATCCCGGTATTCGATATTGGTTGAGATGACCGGGTTTTCTCCTGATGTGTATTCATACTCGGAACTGGCAACCGGGACTTCGGTTGATATATCAATCTCGGCATCCCGGCTGTTGGAAGCCAGGATGGTAGGCGAGGACAAAATATTGACCTTGTTTTTGGAGGCCAGTGCAGTCAGGGCGGAACTCCACCGGTCGATCTCGCCGATGGTGTATTTGAATCCCCCGGCACCCGCGGATGCGCTGAGCAGACTTGTGCTGGGGTTTCCCTCCCCCTTTACATAAGACCATTCCACCCCGAGTTCCGTTTCGTCATCCAGGGTAACTTCAGCTATGGTCATTTTTATCAGCACCTGCCTGGGCAATACATCAATTTTTTCCAGAAGCTCCCGGATCAATCGATAATCCGGCGGGATTGCCTGTATAATCAGAGAATTTCGGGCCTCATCGGCCACGATTTTAACCTCATCGCGCAGCGTCTTGGACTCGGAAATCTCCTGGGCCGGTTTTTGCGGTGCTGTGCCTTGATTGCTTGCATTTTGACCGCCTTTTGCACCGGCGGATTCTCCGGCACTTTTTTCAACCGCCGCCGCCTGCCTGTCCCTCTTGGTTTCAGCGGCAAACGGGTTGCCTGATATTCCGAATTCGTCCCCATCCTCGGCCCCCTTGACCCTCTCCTGAGAACGAAACACTTCATTGAGCAGATCCGCAATCTCTCCTGCCTGCCCGTTTTCAACGGGATACACATAGATCTGAGGCGTCATTCCTTTTCTGGGGACATCGAGTTCCCCGATCAAACTTTCGACCGATTCAAAGATATCGTCGGTCGAACTGACCAAAAGAACCGTATTAATCCGCTGAATCGGGATAAACGCCGTGTTTGATTCCTTATGGCTGTCGATATGGGTTTTATAAATCCTTTCCAGAACCTCCACCATCTCTTTGGCGTCCATGTGCTCCAGAGGAAAAAACCGGTAATCCATCTGCTCAAAGATATCCGCATCAAATGCATCAACCATGCGCAGAATCTTCTCAATGCTGTCGCGATAATCGACAGCGATAAGGGTATTGGTCCCGGGCTGGGCCATAATCTTGCCTTCAGGGCTTGTAAAGGGCGTTAACAGCTTGGTTATTTCCTCAGCAGAAATATTGTTTAGCGGTATAATCTGAATTATCACCCCTCCGGCGCTTTCCGAGGCCTCCAGATCTCTTCCAACCTCAGAAATAAGAGGGAGACTCGTCAGGTTCTTTGAGGTTACAATATGAAGGTATTCGCCCCGCTTTACCGCTGTCAGTCCATTCATCTCCAGCAGCCGGTAGAAAATCGGCCAGAGTTCAGACTGGCTCAGCTTGCCCGCGCTGTGGATGGTCACCTTGCCTTTAACCGGTGCATCCAGGATATAGTTGATCCCCAGGACTTGAGAAATATGACGGATAACTTCAATAAGTTCCGCGTCTTCAAAATTTAACATCATGTCCTGTTCGGCTTCATTGGCCGGGGGCGTCAATTGGGCCGGGGCCTCATGCCCGACGTCTTTTCCCGCTGACGGTCTTTTGCGCGGAACTCTATCCGACCGCTGCTCATCCGCTTCCGATGCGCCTTCCCTCAAACCCTTGGAATCCGGGGCTTTCCCGGACTCCTCCTCTGAGGCGCCAACCAGTGCCCCGGACGTGCCCTTTCCTGTCTCCACCGGGGCGGCGGGCTTTCCTGCAGCTTGCCGGCCTATCTCCGGATTCGTTGTCACCTCTACCTGAAAGTCCCGTCCCGGCGCCGTTTTCTTGGAAGCGCAGCCGGTTGCCAAAGCTAATGAAGCTACGATAAGAACAATCATTAACCGCCATTTTGAACAACCATTCAGCATCATCGCTTATCTTATCCTTCGCTTGATTTTCCCGAAAGGGGTCTCGATTATCTTATATTTTCCGTCTTCACTGATCTGCGGATCAGTTTGGGGCTCATTTTTGTCCCCGGAGGGATTGGAGGCCGCGTTTGAATTGCCGGCGCCTTTGACCATGGCATGCACCCCCTCATCCTCTTTGTAAAGATGCAATTCATGCGTCCTGGATTGTATTTTCACAACAATGCGATCCTCATGAACCTCCTTAACCGTAACCTGGCTTTCCTCACCGGAGCGGCCTATGGATTCTCCTTTTTTCAGCCACTTATACGGGCTTTCAGACTTGTCCGCAAACGGGTTGTCAATCAGGGCGGCCTGGTACTCGTCAGTCTGAATAATCCCGTAGAGCTTCACCGGAACCGGTTCGGCCGAGGTTTTCTTTTCCACCTTATTCCCCTCTCCATCCTCATCGGGCATCTCCAGGATCTCGCCCTGACGATTTTCGGAAAACAGGTTCTTTGTGGTCATCGCTCGATATGCAGTCTTCTTTTTTATCCGGGTCCTCTGGAAATCCGTATTGATCAGGTTTTCAACGGCAGGAGCCGTTTCCGCCCCCTTTTCTGCCCGCCGG
>JAGYOT010000321.1 GCA_018399455.1 Desulfobacterales bacterium | reverse complement strand
GTTTGCGATAATCCAGCACAGTCTGTAGTTTAAACGGCTTCATCAGCCCTCCCCAAAAATGTCTTTCATCGCCTGCCGGGTCTCTTCAAATGATGCCGACTCCGACAGATCCTGGCGGAGAAACTGGTTGACCCCGTCGATATGTGCCAGGGCCTTATCCACTTTCGGATTGCTGCCCCTTTTATAGGCACCGATATTGATCAAATCCTCCTGCTCCGCGTAAATGGCCAGGGTCTCGCGGATCTTCGCATTAAGGCGGGCATGATCCTTATCCACCACCCGCTGCATCACGCGGCTTGTGGATCGGAGCACGTCAATGGCCGGATAATGATTTTTAGCGGCAATATCCCGGGAAAGCACAATATGGCCGTCCAGTATGGAGCGAACCGCATCGGCAACCGGCTCGTTCATATCATCGCCTTCCACCAGCACGGTAAAAAGCCCTGTAATGCTGCCCATGCCGTTGAAATTGCCGGCCCGCTCCAGCAGCTTGGGGAGTTTGGCGAATACCGAGGGGGTGTAGCCTTTTGTGGTCGGCGGCTCTCCCACCGCCAAACCGATTTCCCGGATGGCCATGGCAAAACGCGTCACCGAGTCCATCATCAGCAGCACGTTTTTTCCCTGAGCACAGAAGTATTCAGCCATCGCCATGGCCGTAAAAGCCCCGCGCATCCGCATAAGCGGCGACTGGTCCGAAGTGGCCGCCACGATGACAGAGCGGCCCAGGCCCTCCGGGCCCAGGTCATCCTCGATAAACTCTCTGACCTCGCGTCCCCGCTCCCCGATCAGGGCAATGACATTGACATCCGCCCGCGTTTTTCTGGCCATCATTCCCAAAAGCACGCTTTTGCCCACCCCGGAGCCTGCCATAATCCCCATTCGTTGTCCCATGCCGCAGGTCAACAGGCCGTTGATGGATCTTACGCCCAGATCCAGGGGCTCGGCAATCTGGTGCCGGTCCATCGGGCGGGGCGCAGGATGGTAAAGCTCGCGTTTTTCAGGAGCAGCGAGGGGACCCTTGTCATCCACCGGGCTGGCCATGGCATCCACCACACGGCCCAAAAGCTCAGAGCCCGCTTCAACATGCACGCTCGTATCCAGAACCCGGATCAGGCTTCCCGCCCCGAGTCCATGCATTTCCCCAAGGGGCATAAGCAGTGCGGTGGCATTCCGGAACCCGACCACTTCGGCCAGGACCGAACGCCCCCCGCGAAACGAAATCACCTCGCAAAGCGAACCAAGACTGGCCTGGGGGCAATAGCCCTCAATCACCAGCCCCACGATTTTGGTCACCTTGCCCCGCACCCGCACGGGGTTGATGTGCTCGATGGATTTTAAAACAGCTTCCATGGGTGTTGTTGTCCTTGTTGGGAGTGATATAAAAGGCACTGAGTGCCTCAATCCCTCAATTCCTCAGCCCCTCAGCCCCTAAGTGCCTAAGGGCCTAAGGGCCTCAGCCCCAATCAACCAACTATCTCCGCCTTCAAATGCGCTTCGACCTTTTCCAGCTGAGTTTCGATCGTGGCGTCCACGTTTCCCGCCTGAGACTCTGCGCGGCAGCCGCCCCGGGAAATGTCCTCATCCGGTATGAAATGAATGTTTTCCAGGCCTTTCATTGCAGCCAGAAACAAAGGCTCGTTGGCCTTGACCTGCGCTAAATCCTCCGGATGCACCTTTATGTAATATTCATCAGAGGCCACCGCCGCTTCAAGGGCCCGGGTGACGGTTTTAACAACAAGCTCCGCCTTTTCCTCCACCTCGACCTGAATCACCTGGCGGGCCACCGCCATCACCAACCGGACCATATCCTCTCTGCTTCGGGTCAAAAGGGACTGATGCAGCCGGCTGATCTGTTCCAGCCCCTCGGCCAGTGCCTGGGCGGCGCTGTGGAGCTCTTCTTCAACTTCGCCCCGTCCATCCTTTTTGCCCTGGAGATAGCCCTCCTCTCTGCCTCTGGCATAAGCCTCCTCCCTGATCGCATTTATATCCGGTTCCGTCTCCGGCTCAGACGCCGGCAGGCTGTCGTATGGAGCATCCGGGGATTTCAATTCGCACGGGCATTCGCGCACAAAAAAATCGTCGTCCGCATCGCCGGCACGGGATTCAAGGTCCCGGAAGCGAACATTTTCAAAATAGACGCCGCTCCCGGATCGAATGATCTTAGACAAGTGGTTCCTGTCCTTTCCCGGGCAGCACCAGCTGGCCTTCTTCCTCAAGCCGCAGGGCGATTTTGACAATGCTCTGCTGGGCCCGTTCCACCTCGGAAAGTCGGACCGGCCCAAGGGCCTCCAGGTCTTCGGCGATAATATCAGCAGCCCGTTCACTGATATTCTGGTAAATCTTTTCCTTGATATTCTCCGGCGCCGTTTTCAGGGCGAGCGTCAGGGTCTCATTCTTGACCTCTCTCAGGATCTTCTGCATGCCCTTGTTGTCAATCCGATGCAGATCCTCAAATGTCACCAGGAGGTTGCGTATCTTTTCGGCGATTTCCTGATCAACGGCCTCGATACCGCCCAGAATATCCTGTTCCAGGCCTTTCTCCATTCGCGTCAGAATTTCGACAGCTTTATCCACCCCTCCCACGTGATGCTGATCCTTTTTGACAAACCCCCCGATTTCCCGCTGAAGGGCCTCTTCAATCTGGTGGATAATCTCGGGGGATACCTTCTCGATCCGGGCGATCCGGTAAACCACATCGGCCCGCAGTTCCTCCGGCAGATGGGCCAGGACATGACCGGTATGCTCGGACTTCTGGGTGGACAAAATAAGGGCAATGGTCTGGGGATGTTCGTTTTTCAGAAGATCCGCAACCATTCGGGGCTCCATCATGGAGATCGTCTCAAGGGGTTTGCCGTCAAATTCCGAATTCAAATCCTCCAGAAGCGATTCCACCCGCGCATCATCACCGGTGGAGGCAAGCGCCTTGTTGATAAACTCATTGCCGTTTACGAACAGACCGGCATATTCCGCCTGGGTCTTGCGGTAATGCGCCACCACTTCGCGGGCAAGATCCGCGGGAACATGGTCCACCGCCTTCATGTAGCTGCTGATCCATCGGATTTCCTCGTCTTTAAGCTCCTTGAAGACCTCCGCCGTAGTTTCCTCGCCCAGGCAGAGAAGCAGGTAGGCAGCCTTTTCCGCGCCGGTCATCTTGGAAAGATCCTTTTTCATTTTCCTTATCCCTCCCTGAGCCAGGTTCTGATCACCTGGGCGGGCGTCACCGAGTCGTTCGCCAGTTCGCTGCGCAGCCTGGCCGGACCGTCAAGGGCCTTTGTCTCCTGCAAGGTATTCCCCTCCAGCTCTCCGGCCGGCTCCGGCCGGGGCAGGGCCTCGCGCCGCAGGGTCTTGACCATCGGCCGGACCAGCGCCAAATAAAGCAGCACCGCGCAAACAAGCAGCAGCAAATACTTGATGTAGGGGATATAGTCATAAATTTCGGGTCCCGGCGCTGCCGCCGCCCCCTCCAGCATGGTCTTTTTAAAGGGCATGGAGACCACCTCGATGCGATCGCCGCGTTCATTGTTCAGGCCGATAGCGGT
>JAGYOT010000320.1 GCA_018399455.1 Desulfobacterales bacterium | reverse complement strand
AAAATCAAAAATAAATTGATAAAAAAATCGATTGCGCAAAAAAAATGACAATTATCAATCCTAAAAAATGAATATCTTTGCCAAAAATTATTGAAGCCGGAGTATTTTAACAACAATAGAAGAGCAGGAAGCGCCATTTTACAGGCACCTTTGCCGGGTCCTGACGGAAATAATTCGTAGATGTATTTGAGTTTGAAGCCGGTCAGTTTGGAAAGCACGCGCACCATCGGAGCAATTCCGTTTTTCTTGTAATAGTCCTGCAGCACATTAATGACCTTCCAGTGTTCGTCGGTCAGTTCATCAATTCCTTCCTGCTGTTTAACGTGTTTTACCCATGCTTCGTTCCAGTTCTCAAAGGCATCGATAAACCCGTCTTCATCAACATTAAATGTATTTCCTTCAAATTCAACCGTTGGCATTGACACATCCTCCTTTAAATTAGTTTATGCTTGATCTTTGCTGCCTGAAGACTTAATCATTCTGCATTCGATGAATCAGATATTTGAAAATTATCAGATACATGAAAATAGAAATCTTGTCAATATCAAAATTTTGTTTGAATAGCTCTTTTGCCAGGCTTCTGGATCTCACCCGGGCCGTGCCGGTCTAATATTCCTTCGGCATTTCGTTTAATTGATCCAGGGTGAAAACCGGCCCGTCCTTACAGACAAACTCTTTGCCGATATTGCAGTGCCCGCACATGCCAATACCGCATTTCATCCTGTTTTCAAGCGACATCAGGATATGGTTATGCTTGTAGCCAAGCTTATCAAGAACCGGCTGAGTGAATTTTATCATAATCGGCGGACCGCATACAATCGCGTAAGTATCCTCATCCGCATTGGGCGCTTCCTGCTCTGTAACCGCCGGTACAAAGCCGATATGATGCTTCCAGTCGGGATCGTCAGTGCCGTCAACCGTGATATGCATATTGATATCATCGCTTTCGGCCCAGGCTTCCAATTCCTCCTTGTAAAGAAGCATTCCCGGAGAGCGGGCGCCGTAAATGACATGAATCTCCTTGAATCTATCACGGTTGGCCGGATCAATCATGGTAATAATCGAGGAGCGAAGCGTGGTGAAGGCAAACCCGCCCCCGATAATAACAATATTCTTGCCCTCCAGCGTCTCCCAGGGAAAAGAATTGCCCAGAGGACCGCGGATGCCCATGATATCTCCCTCTTTCATGGAATGGAGATAACTGGTGACCTTACCGGTTTTAAATACCGTAAATTTCACAAAACCTTTCTCTGTCGGCGATGAGGCGATCCCAATGGGAATTTCCCCTAAACCGGGAACGGAGAGTTCGGCAAACTGGCCGGACCGATATGCAAAGCGTTTTTCATCCTCGGGATCAAGAAATACAAATTTAAATGTCTTTAAACTCCTATCTTCGGTTTCAGTGATAATTTCATCAATCCGGACCGGATAGGGATAATATGGATTATGCACGGTCAACCCCCTTGCTATGCGGATGTGACTTCACAGACACAGGATTCGGGATCATAGCTGTTCATCATATTGCATACCCTGCGGATATCAATATTTACCGGGCACATCTGGACGCAGCGCCCGCAGCCGACACACTGAATGCCGTTGTCGTATTTATCTACGTAATATTTCAGTTTATGCATGAACCGCTGGCGGACCCGATCCACTTTGTCCCCCCGCGGATTATGGCCGGAGGCGTGAAGGGTAAAGAGCGGAAACATGCAGGAGTCCCAGTTCCGGATGCGTACCCCGTGTTTGCCATAGGTTTCATCCTGAATGTCAAAGCACCAGCAGGTAGGGCAGACATAGGTACAGGTTCCGCAGTTAATGCATGAAAAGGCGACTTCTTCCCAGAACGGAGCTTCATAAAGATCCAGCATTTTCTGTGTTTTGAGCTTGTCGGTGCCGACCTTGGATGTCAGCCTGGATTCTGCGTTGCTTTTAAGCTCCTCAATCCTGCTTTCGGCCGATGGTTCGGCATCTGTCGTCCACCCTGCGGCATCAAAGAGATTCTCTGCCTTTTCCGTTAAAAGTTTGGCCAGATAATGTTCGCCGTCTTCAACCACAAGGGCGTCCAGGCCCTTTTCACCAAACGGGCCGGTACCGGCACTGGTGCAGAAACAGGTGGCGCAGGGCGCATTGCAGGCCATGCCGATGAAAGTTGTATTCAGGTACGGCTCCAGCCAATAGGGATCCTTGTAATCCGGGGTGTCAAAATTGCGCCTGACAAGTTCAAACGAATACGCGTCACAGGGGCGGATGCCGATGACGGCCCGGGGCGTCTTATCCTTTTCTTTTTCCTTTAAAATGCCGTACTGCTCACTGTGTTTATCCATCGAATACTCAAACAGAATCTCCGACTGGGGATAAACAGTGGATTTGGGTGAAAGCCGGGTATTTTGGCAATCAAAATCCGCAGCTTCGCCTTTTTCAAGGGCTTTGAAATCATGGAAGAGCTTGTTTTTAACCGGTGCAAACACCCGGTAGTCTTCTTTGAGTTTTTCAATGCCGCTTGCCCATTGGCTTTTATCAATTTTAACGATCTTCATGGTGTCCAGCCCTTATTGAAGTCCATTTTAACAGATTCCTTTTTGCGTCAGTCGCCCTTAGCCGTTATTTAATAAATTCTTCCGGATCATTGGGCCGATACGTATCCAAAGGCGGCCGTTCCTCGGTTGTTAAACCGGCTTCCCAGCCATAGAGTTCATATACGTCCTTGTTGAGTTTTTTAGTGAATTCTCTGATTTTGATGCCCATGGGGCAGACCCGTTCGCATGCGCCGCAATCCGTGCATCGGCCGGCGCAGTGGTAGGCCCGAAGCAAGTGGAACGTGCGCACATCAATGGGGTCCTGGCTTTTACCCACCCATTGGGGATTGGACTCGTCGACAAAGCATAGCGGGCAGTAGCAGAGCGGACAGGCATTTCGGCAGGCATAGCAGCGGATGCAGGTTGAAATCAGCTCCTCAAAATATTCCCATTTCGCCTCAGGCTCCATCGCCTCAATCTCGCGCACGGATTCGTACATATCCACATCCGTCTGCTCTTCCACCGGATCCGCAATTATTTCGTCATAGAGGACCGGATTGCGGTGAGCGCAGGCCGCACAGTTCTGCTGCAAAACCTCGGTTTTATTAAAGCTCCGGGTCCCCTCCGGGGTTGTGACGGTAATGGTATCTTCGTCTTCTGAGACTTCCGTGATATCACCCTCAGTCAATTCCGCGATTTTGTGGCGGTCCACCATACCCGTACAGGGAACTCCGATGATGTATACCTGTTCCCGTGAAATTTTGTTTTCAACAATGTGGTTGACGATATTTCGGGAATCGCAGCCCTTGGCCACAACCCCGACTTTTTCTTTGCGGTCGGTCAGATAATTGGCCAGGTTCAGCCCGCAGCTGCTGTCCCAGATAAACTGTTGGGTGTCTCCGGCGGATCGGGCGCAGTGGGGCTGGTTCATCAAAGGCACGGAACCTTTGCGAAAGCCGATGACCATGTCGACTTTACCTTCTTCCAAAAGCCGCCGGCGTGCTTGGATTTGCCGCCATGCACCAC
>JAGYOT010000032.1 GCA_018399455.1 Desulfobacterales bacterium | reverse complement strand
CGCGTCGGCTCGACAACCTGCGCGAGGAGGTCGAGGCCCTGGGCTCGCTCTACCGGGACGGGCTGAGTGACCGGCCGAAAAATTCGACCCGAATGGCGGCATCCTCTTCATAGGCCGGAAACACCTCCACCCGATCGCCGCGAACCCGGAAAACGCCGCGATGGAAATCCGTATCATTCCGTTCATACTGATTGGCGACCAGGTCGGCGAGAAACCGGTCTCTCGGCATCTCCATGCCGACATTCAAATGGATTCTCATGGCCAGGTAGTCTTCCGGGGCTCCCAGGCCATAGATACAGGAAACGCTTGCCACAACAATCACATCCGTTCTGGAAAGTACGGATCGTGTGGCAGAATGGCGCATCTTGTCGATCATTTCATTTATCGAGGAATCCTTCTGTATATAGGTGTCGCTGACCGGAATATAGGCCTCCGGCTGGTAATAGTCATAGTAGGAGACAAAATACTCAACCGCATTATCCGGGAAAAAGGCCCGGAATTCGTTATAGAGCTGGGCGGCCAAGGTTTTGTTGGGGGCAATAACCAGGGTTGGCTTGCATACCCGCTCTATGACGTTGGCCATGGTAAAGGTCTTTCCCGAGCCGGTAACCCCCAGCATCACCTGGTGGGTTTTGCCTGCCATGACGCCCTCTGCCAGGGCATCAATCGCATTGGGTTGATGGCCCCGCGGAATCATATCGGTTTGTAGTCTGAATCGGGTCATACAGGTTAAATATAAATCAGGAAATCAAGATGAAAAGCGGACGGCACAGTAAAATGTCCAACGTCCTGTACTTTCTGTCCTTCTGACGGAAGGGGACAGGTTTGAACCTGTCCCCCGGCTGCAAGGAGGATAAAACGGAAGATGCCGGCCCAAACACGGGCCTACCTGGAAAACCGCCAGATTGTTCCGTCTGAACGATCTTCCAACTGGATGTTCATTTCTTTGAGCTGATCGCGAATCCGGTCGGCAGTTTGAAAATCCCTGGCCTTTCGTGCCTCTTCTCGTTGCCTGACCAGTTGTTCAATGGTTTCGTTATCCAGGGGAACCTCTTCCAGGGCTGACTGACGCTGTTTTTCAAAATAGACGGACGGAGATATAGTCAGGATTCCCAGTGCGTTTCCGATTGTTAGAATCTCCCGGCACGAGGCCAGGATTTCAGCTTTGGCTGAGGCGTTGGGATCCTCATCCAGGCGCCGGTTCAACTGCCTTACCGCATCAAACAGGACGCCAATGCCCTGGGCGGTATTGAAATCATCATCCATGGCCTCGCAGAATGCCTGCAAAAAGGCGGATATGCTTTCATCCGCCAAAAGCCCTTCCTCTTCCGGCGTCGGCACTCCGCCGGCAGCTGATTCCACTCGCTCCAGCAATGTATAAATTTTATCAAGTGCGCTGGAAGTCTCTTTGATGGCCTGGTCGTTAAAATCCACCGGTGAGCGGTAATGGTTGGAAAGGAGAAACAGCCGAATCACCTCGGGGTGGTAGAGTTTCAGGATATCCTTGATCATCAGAAAATTGCCGAGCGACTTGGACATCTTCTCCTGATTAATATTCACAAATCCGTTATGAAGCCAGTACTTGACAAACGTCTTCCCGTAGGCCGCTTCTGCTTGAGCGATTTCATTTTCATGATGGGGAAAAATCAGGTCTTTTCCGCCGCCGTGGATATCAAAACTCTCCCCCAAATAATCAGCACTCATGGCGGAGCATTCGATATGCCAACCCGGCCGCCCCTTGCCCCAGGGGCTGTTCCAGGCCGGCTCATTGGGTTTGGAGGCTTTCCAGAGCACAAAGTCCATGGGATTTCGTTTTTGCCTGTCAATCTCAACCCGAGCGCCGGCCTCCATTTCAGAGAGTTTTCGACCGGAGAGCTTCCCGTAATCCTTGAACTTTTCAACGGCAAAAAATACGTTTCCCTCGACCTCGTAGGCAAAGCCCTTTTCAATCAGACGCTGAACAAGCGCAATGATGGAGTCGATATGCTCAGTTGCCTTGGGCTCATAGGTGGCCCGCTTGATATTCAGGGCATCCATGTCCACATAAAACTCATCGATATACTTTTCCGCCAGTTCGTTTGTTGAAATACCGAGTTCGTTGGCCCGGTTGATGATCTTGTCATCCACATCCGTAAAATTACGGACGTAAGTCACCGTATAGCCCCGAAGCATCAGATACCGATAGATCACGTCAAAGACTACGATGGAACGGGCATGACCGATGTGGCAGGAGTCATAGACGGTGGGACCGCAAACATACATGCGAACCTGGCCCGGGGTCATGGGGTCAAATACTTCCTTGCTTCGGCTCAGTGTGTTGTAGACGCGGATTGTCATAAGAGATGCTCCTTAAATGCATTGGGGATGACATTCGAAATCTGCTTCCAACGTTTTCATACCCCGCATCGTCGGTTTTGTCAATCAATCAAAACAACGCACATGGCGGCCATTCCGTGCCCTTTTCCGATAAACCCCAGACCCTCTGTTGTGGTCGCCTTGATATTGATCCTGTCGGGAAAAATTGTAAGCGTCCTCGCTATCTTCTCGCGCATGGCCGCTTTGTAAGGACTGAGTTTCGGGGCTTGAGCAAACACGATGGCGTCTGCATTGACGATGGTTTTATAGTACCGTCCCACGCGCTGCCATGTTTCCTTCAAAAGATCAAGGCTCGCTGCGTCTTTATACCGGGGATCATGATCGGGGAAATGTTCTCCGATATCGCCCATGCCGGCTGCACCGAAGAGTGCGTCGCATAAGGCATGCACGAGCACATCTGCATCCGAATGACCGGCAAGCCCGAATTCATAAGGAATTTCAATCCCGCCTAGAATCAGGGGGCGCCCGGCAACGAGTTGATGAACATCATAGCCGATGCCAATTTTCATATTCGCTCTCGTGGTTTGTAACAGGTTTCAAATCAGGTGAAACCGCGGATCATTGGCCGCTGCCTCAGGAATGGGAACACCCCGCTTCAGGTATACGATATACTCGATGATTACGGCTACCGCATGCTCGCACGGCGTGAACATGGAGTTACACATACATTGCGCCAGCAGCTCATTGCCTTCAAGTTCAATCAGCACCGCAAAAGGTTCTTCAACATCCACCCAAGCCAGCAGCCCCAAGCCTTCACAGGTCATACTCAAAGAATGGACCGCACCTTTATGCTGAATTTTCCGACCCTTATCAACAACCGATCGACCTGCCCATGCAGTGAGCTGGCCCCATGTGAGTTCCCTGCACATGTCCACGAATTCACTCTTCGGCACGGCTTCCTGCATTGTTTCGCTTACCCGGATAAGCCTTTCAACAAAGCAGCGGCGTTTTTGCCCAGCACGTTATGGTTGTACCCCCCCTCAAGCAGAGCAAAGCATCCCCCTTTGTTTTTGTCTGCCGCCCGCCGAACCATTCGTCCCATCGTCTCATAATCCTCAGTGGCCAGCAGTCCGCCCCAATCCTGCCGGTGATTATCAAAGCCGGCGGATATCCCTATAATATCAGCAGTAACGGATGCAAGTTCTTTTTCAACCGATTGAATATAAGCCTTTCTATCCTTTTTGGCGGGATTATAGATTCCTACCCAATCCGCCTCACCGAGAATATTGACCGTTCCGTCACCATAATGCAGATCAAAATCGAGAACATAAGCGCTTTTGATCAACGCCTCGGACTTGAGCGCCAGCAGGGCAATGGCCATGTTGTTGAAGAAGCAGAACCCCCAGCACATATCCGCTGAGGCATGGTGGCCCGGCGGCCGGATCAGGCCGAATGCAGGTTCATGAAGACCTGTCCGGGCGGCCTGAATCGCAGCGCCCGCAGCAAGGGCTGCAATATCATAGAGGCCATCTTCCTCGATCCTCCGGATATGCTGCTTGGTATGCGCCAGGTGAATCTGGTCAAAAGTAGCCTCTTCGGGTTCCAGAAAGACGAGATCCGATGGCAGGGCGTGGACAATGGCTTCCATGCGGCCCGGTTCAGCAGCCGGATCCGCGGTGTAGACAGAACAAAACGCCTCATGAAAAACGACCTTCATAGACACCTCGCAAACTTACGCCGACCTAAACTCGATTTAGGTTCACCCGTTAAAATTGAAAGAAAAACCCAAGCTCCGTGATCCACCCCCCCATATCGATCTCATTGTCCCCGAACCGATCGATAACCGAATAACTGGTTTCGATAAGTGCACCGGTGCCCGCAAATTTTTCATCCGAATTATACAGCATCAACCCGATTTTGCCATGATAGCCACCCACCCACTCATCCACATCGGCCACCGAATCAATATCCGGCTCCTCTTTGACATACCAGTAGGAAGGTCCCGCACCGATATAGCCGCTGACCGCATCGGCCAGGGGGAAATGGATTTTCAGCGAAACAGAGGCGGGAACCACCTCCATCTCTGATCCAATACCGGTCTGGCTGCCGGACTCGGTCAACAGGTGCCCCGTATCCCGCCAGAATCCGGCTTTGATCTCAAGGGAGAACCGGCGGCTTAGCCGCCGGTCATAAAAGGCGGAAACAGGGAATGAATCATCGTCGTAGAAATCCTCGTAGTCGGAATCCTGGGCCACATAATAGCCCGCGGTCAGTCCGATAGTATTGAGCCGGGATTCGTCAGCATCTCCTGCCCGGGCTGGCGCGGCCAGGCAGAGGAGCAGCAGCAGGATGCCAAACACGCCCCGACCCCGGATTCTTCCGACAGCCATGCCCATGCCAAGCAATACCGCCCCGATAGCCAGCGCCCATTTCATCAACGGGCCCCCGCCCAGAGTGCTGATAAAACAGCCCCCGTCAAAATCGTCCGAATCCTCCAGAAATCCGCTTACGTCCTCGATTTGTACCGATATTTCATCGGTTTTTGCGCTTTCATTACCGGTCTGATCATAGGCAGAGGCATTGAAGAACCAGGTTTGCTTGTCTTCGGGAAGGGTTGAAAAGGCATACGAGCCGTCATCACCAATATCCTGGCAGTAGTCATAATTCCCGGAAGTGGTTCCATAATATATATTACTTCCTTTAAAATCAACCATTTGTTCATTTCCTGATTCAACTGTTATCTCAAGCGCAGCGGCTCCCACCAGAGTCGCTGAAACTGCCTCCGGTGGATCGGGTGCCAGTGAATCCGGCAGGGTATCGACGATCAACTCTGCCGGGGTTTCAGATTCATTGCCGGATTCGTCAATGGCCGCAATCGTAAAATAATAGCGGGTCGAGGTGTCCAGGCCGGATATCTGCTTTACCGTGCTTTCGGCATCCACGGTTATTTCGCCGGAGTAATTGCCGGAGGTGGTCCCGTAATAAATCTTATAGCTCTCCAGATCCGTCTCGGTATTCTCCTCCCACTCAAACTCCGCCGATGTCTTCTGAACCTGCGAAACGCCCGTAATATCGAAGCCCTCCGGCATAGCCGGCGGTTCCGTATCTGCCTCCGTGGTAATTGATTTGAGGGAGGACCAGCTGCTGCGTTCTCCGTTCTCAACAGACCGGAGCTGAACAAAATATTCAGTATCAGGCGAAAGGCCGGTAATTGTATATTCCATGGTCTGTTCCGGCGTGACCGGATCGTCCACAGACGCTCTCGCATAGGGATTGTCGGAATTTGTGTCCCAAAAAATTTCATACGAATCCGCTTCACTGTCTCTCGTCCACTCCACCGTGACGGTCTCCTTTGTTGCTGAAAGTGTAACCTCTTCGGGCACATCCGCTGAATGCGAGACAAATGGCATGAATCCAAAAAAGGCTAAAAACACTCCGGCGGCCAGGTAATTTCGCATAAGCTAAGCTTCCTTTTCGGCTGTTTTGAATTTAATACAGGACTTGACATACGGGCAGACCTTTCCGGGATCATCGGTCATGACGACATCAATCCCCATACGAATGGCCTTATCCGCCTGATTTGCGGTGTTGCAGGAATAGGTCATCACACGCAGTCCCCTCTCATGGCAGTGCTTCACAAACCGGCTCCCCATTTTTCGAAACGGCAGGCTCACCGCCTGCACACAGGCAGGCAGCTCCGACAAATCAAATCGGTCCGTCTCCAGATTCTGACCATAAGCCAGCTCCGGGGCCTGTCGGGCGGCAGCGGCAAGGATATCGGGCCCAAAGGATAAAACCATCAGCTGCCGGCGATGTTGCCCGGGCACAATGGTCTGGATATCTTCGGCGACAAGCTTTGCCAGCTCTTCCCCGGAGATGCTGCATTCATGGTTCCATGCAGGTTTGATTTCAATCAGAAGCCGTGTCCGGGGGGCGTAACGCAAAAGCACCGTTTCCAGGGATAAAATCGGCTCCCCGCTGAAGCTGCTTGAAAACCAGGCGCCCCAGTCCATCCGGCAAAGTGCTTCATAGGAGTAGACGCATATCGGGTTTTTCGTTTGATTGATCTTTTTTAGGGTCGAATCGTGAAACAGCACGGGAACGCCATCCCGGCTTGTCTGAACGTCAAATTCAATGCCGTCCAACGGATAGGATAACGCCCGGTCAAAAGCAGCGGCGGTATTTTCAGGCGCCTCAGCCATAGCACCGCGATGCGCGACTATCCATGGGAACATGGGACTTCCGGTCATCACTTCCACGGGACACGGTAGTCAGTCAAAGTTTTCAATATCCTGCGCATAGGAAAGAAAATCCTTTTCTTCCAGGAATTTCGAAATCATCTCCCCCAGTTTTTCATAAGTATCCACCCGGTAGACCCCTCTTGCGTCCTTTCCCACCTTTTCCTTGGCGTTATGGACCACCGCCTGAAGTGCGGCAACCGAGATATCCAACGTTGCATTGACTCTGATCATATCATCTGATTTCGACAATTCCGCCATCCTTTCAAAAATAAGATGCACTTTACCTGTAAGATATTTAATTTAGCCGATTGGAATCGATTCGACAAGGGGGAGTTAAGAAAAAATCGGAAACAGGGAAAAACGGCTGCGGCCGACTATGATTTAAGCACAATCCCGCTGGGCAGGGATTCGCCGAAAAGTGTGGTTTCATCCTGTTTTTCAAGCGCCACCACCTGAGTGACATAACGGATTTGCTCCGTCACTTCGTTTCGGGTGAGATAAGCCACTACCTGCTGCTGGTCGGCATCAATATCCCGCATGCGGTCTCCGGTCCTGCGTGCCAGCTGCGCCAGGGCAGCACCCGCAGGTCTTGGGTTCTTAAGGTCAAGGGCCAGCAATGCCCTGATCCACCGGGCAGCTTCTTCCGGCGGGATTACCCGGTCCACCGGCCCATAAAGGGGTTCACGGGCGCCGATACGGGAAAGTGCCCATAAAAATTGGGGCTTGGTCTTTTTGGGGTGCAGCTCGGCCGTCAGCTGCCGTCCCAGCTCGACCTTATCCTTTGCCATGAGCCGCTCCATGTTAGCCAGCGCCATCCACACCTCCACCCGCTCCTGGGGTTCCAGCCGGACCTTTGCGTTTTTTTTGGGCAGAACAAAGGGCCGCAGATCCTGAAAAACCTGCCGTTGCTGGCCGGCGCTCAAGCCCCCGGCCACCCGGCGCCACATGATCCACCATTCCGCTTTGGCCTGGGCGTTTTTCCTGAACGTCACGCCCTGTTTGTAGATTTTCCATAAGGATTTGATTCGCTGGCTGTCCATGCCGTCACCAAATCCGGGCCTCAGACAGAAGCCGGTCAGGTTCAGCCACCGGATTTCATGTTCAGCGGAAAAACTGCGAACATCGATTGAATCCAATAGCTGATCAGCGAGCTCCCGGATAAACCCCAAAGGCCATTTTTCCCGAGGCCGATTGACGGCCCGGGCAACTGCCTTCATTGCTCCGGACAGCGCTGCGGGAGAGGCGTCCCTGGCAAACACCGCCGCAACGGTCTGTTTCGCTGCATCCACGGCTTCGGCTTCAAAAACCTCGGTTTCGCCCACCCCAACCGTGGGACCGGAATCTCTTAACTGAAACTGGAGTCTCCACCGGTGATGGCTGGAAAAGGAACGGCACCAAAGGGCGAGCACCCCGGTTTCCGTGTATTCAGCCTCAATCGCAACCGGAATGGTGGTTTTTTTACCCTTCTGTCCGAACTGAATGACGGTCTGCAACGGAGGCAGCGGTGTTAGGCTCTGGTCGACGGCAAGGATATCACCGCAGCGGTCACCGGATCGATAGCTGGAGCTATAGAGGTCAAAGCTCACCGGCTGGTTGGTGAGCACCTCGAAGTTGAGGCTTTCAGGGAGGGAGAGGAGCGTACCTTCATCCACGCCCCGTTCCACCAGGCAGATGGCAGCCTTTTCCTCTACGCCGGTCTCATCCTTCCGGTCAAAGCCCAGGTAATAAGAGCGGGGACTGCCCGAACCTACACGCACCCCGAATCCGCTTTTGACCAGGCCGTAGTATGACGCTCCGAGGGCAACAGAGAGATCCGGGTTCGGGTTTTCCAAAACCCGGGGGACGTCTTCGTCTTCTTTGCCAAACCAGCAGCGAATGGATTTCCGGATCTGCTTCTGCACCAGCCCGGACTTCAGGGTTCCGCCGTTAAACAGGATCAGGTCGGGAAACGCCGATCGTTCGCCCAGAAACCGCTGGATGTCCTGGCTGTGGCTGTCCAGAAAAGATCCGATATGGCGGGTAATCGCCGGTTCAGATTCATAGGGAAGGCCGAATTCGGAAATGCCCTTGCGCGGCGTCTGACGCTTTTGGGAATCCGGCCGGGCCAGGGTAAAGAATCCCTCCAGGACAATCTGCTCCAGAGTTTCCCGGCTGATTCCGGCCGAAAGGGTCCCCCCGATCAGAATCGTTCCCTCGCCCATCAGCGTAATGGTCTCGCTTTCCTTGCCCTGCTCCAGAATATTCTCTTTTGCCTGACGGCATAAATGGCAGAGGGTTTTCCAGCGATCCGGGCTGAGCGGCCGGGAATTATTGAACTGCTGCTCCACATGCCGCGCCAGGGCCAAATCAATATTATCTCCGCCCAGGATCAGGTGGTCACCAACCGCAATCCGTTCAAACCGGGGCGATCCTTCCGTCTCTCTCAGCGTGATAAGGGTAAAATCCGTGGTGCCGCCGCCTACATCGCATACGAAAACCAGTTCTCCGGGCCGAATGAAATCCCGCCAGTTATTCTCATGCTGGATCAACCAACTGTAAAATGCTGCCAAAGGCTCTTCCAGCAGGGTCAGATGTTTAATCCCCGCAAGATTGGCGGCTTCAAGCGTAAGATCCCGGGCCACCTCATCAAAAGAGGCGGGGACGGTCAGGATCACCATTTGATTTTCCAGGTAAAGATCCGAATCCTCTCTTTGTCGGCTGTTCCACGCGAGCCGGATATGCTTGAGATATGCCGCAGTAGCCTGGACGGGCGATATTTTGGGAATTTCCTCGCCCGCTCCCCAGGGAAGAATCCTCGAACAGCGGTCAGCCTGGCTGTGGCACAGCCAGCTCTTGGCCGAGGCCACAAGGCGCGATGGGACCCTGGCCCCGTGATCCCGGGCCAGGGTCCCCACGAAATTTTGTTTCTCCGTATGCCAGGGAAGCCGAATGGCATCGGCTGAGATATCGTATTTACCGGGAATATAGCAGAATGAGGGCAGGACGGGCATGGCGCTGACCTCCCCCAAACCGGTCAGCTGAGGAACCTTAAAAAGTTTAATGCCGCGGTTTTTTGTCTCCCCGGAAGCAAGATCCACATAAGACACAGCTGAATTGGTGGTTCCCAGATCAATGCCGATAATATAGCGATAATCGCTGTCTTCCATTGATTTATTCCTGTTCCCGGACATTGAATTCAAGCTTCCACCGGCGGCCGTCTTCGATGGCGACACACCATAGCTCAAGAGTGCCGATCTCGGTGGCCTGCACCTCCCGGTTGACCCGTACCGGGGTGCCGGACGGGCCGTCAAGGGTGGTCTCAAGCGTGGTAATCTCTTCGATTTCGCCCTGCCAGTCCTCGATGATACTGCCCGGCGTGTCCGACTGGCGTGTCGTTGATCCCAGAAAATCAAAACGAACCGGCTCTCCAACCACAAGCGTAAACGCCTGGTCGGCGATTTTGACGGAACCGCCCTCCTCCATGCCAAAAGGGGCCACGCAC
>JAGYOT010000319.1 GCA_018399455.1 Desulfobacterales bacterium | reverse complement strand
CCGGAGCTAGCGGAGAGGTCCTGAGAGAGGCGCTGCGAATCGGCGCAAACCCGATTCAGCTCTCCTGGATTCAGTTAGGGCCCTGGGCCTGCCCCGAAGAAAAGGGGTTTGGAATAGGGCCGGGGTTTGCTGCTCTGGCTTCTGCCATATACGGCATATGGATTGATCCCAAAAGCGGAAAAAGGTTTGTCAATGAGCTGGCAGACAGAAGAGCGCGGGCGCAGGCTGAACTGGAGGTCGGCAGGGACCCTGAATACCCTCTTGCGCTTACCGATTCATACGGAGCCGAGAAAGAAGGAAAAACGCTTCTTCAAAAACAGCTGAAAAAAGGAATTGTCTATAAATTCGAGAGCCTCGGGGAGCTGGCCGGTTTTTTTGGAGTGCCCGGGAAAGCGCTGAGAGAACAGGTCGACGATTATAATTCATACATCCGGCAGGGCGTTGACCCTCAGTTTGGCAAAACGCTTCACAGGGAGGCAAAACCATTGGACAGTCCGCCCTGGTACGCGATGCGGCTATGGCCCAAGGCTCATCATACCATGGGCGGGATCGAAATCGATACCGATACCAATGTATACGATTTGAAAGGCAGCCGAATTCAAAACCTTTATGCCGCAGGCGAGGTTACCGGAGGCATTCACGGCGGATGCAGGCTGGGCAGCTGCGCTGTCTCCGAATGCCTTGCATACGGCAGGGTCGCAGGGGCTGTGGCAGCAGGGGCTCCCAATCCTTACAAAAAGTAGGGACTACTGGCAGGCCCCCTGCTGCCGGTGCTTATTCAGGAACTGTCTATCCGTTTTTTTCTTTAAGGGCCTGCCTTAAATCTTTTTTCAGTAATTTGCCCACCGGGTTTCTGGGCAAAGAGTCAATAATTTCTATAAATTCCGGAAATTTATACTTAGCCATGCCTTGCTCTTCCAGAAATCCGGTAATATCTTTCAACTCAACGGTCTCTCCCTGGGCCGGGACCACGAATACACAGGTTTTTTCTCCCAAAATTTCATCAGGCCTGCCTACAACAGCAGCATCGACCACCTTGGGATGGGCCAGAATCGTATTTTCCACTTCCTGGGCGCTTATGTTGAAGCCCCCTCTGACAATAATATCCTTTTTCCTTTCAAAGAAACGGATAAAATGATTCTCTCTAATGACAAACAGGTCCCCGGTATAAAAGTATCCCTCCGAGTCAAAGGCTTTTTCGGTCATATCCGGACGTTTGAAGTAACCCGGGATGATGTTCGGACCCTTGTAGGCAAGTTCCCCGACTTCGCCCACCTCTGTTACCTCCAGGCCGGTATCAGGAGATATCAGCTTGGTCCTGATGCCTTCGCTGGCCACCTTTGACGTCCATTTCGCTCCCTTGGCCCCGAATTGCGGCAGGTGGTTGACCCGCATCTCCATCTCGGGCACATCCTTTGGCCCTGAAACAATGCCGGTTCCCTCGTTCTGCCCCCAAATATTGCCGATATCGATGTTCCATCGTCTTTTGAATTCCTGCATGGTAAACAGCGAAGGCGGTGCCGAGCCCAGGGTGATGGCGCGGACAGCACTGAGATCGAAACTGTCCACCTGGGGATGTTTGACAATCATATTGGCCACGGCAGGCACCAGAAGCGTGTAGTTAACCTTTTCCTTGATCATCTGCTGCATGAATATCTGCGGATCAAAAGGGTGATGAAGAACAAAGGTGCCTCCCAGAATAATCCAGGGGATAAAGGTCGTTCCCACCGAGGCCATGTTCACCAGGGGACCGGCGGTGAGCTGAATGTCCCCGGCATTGATGCCGGCGGATTCGGCCTGGACGTTGCTTTGATTGATCCAGTTGTTATGGCTCAGCGGACAGCCTTTGGGCTCGGCCTCTGTCCCGGAGGTCCAGCATAGGGTAAATATATCGTTCGCATCGACTGAGATGTTCTCCAGCGCCCCCGGATCCGGCTCCGCCTGGCTCATCTCCCTGATCTCCGCCAGGGTAATGATGTCCTGCATAAAAGACGATCCGGACTTGACTTGTTCGGCAAGCGAGAGATGGCTGAAGCCCTTGAAATCAGGCAGGGTGATAATAAACCTGGCCTGCGTCAGATCCGCGATGTAGGAGAGTTCCTTTTTTCTCCACTGCAGGGGGACAGGAGAAATCAGTCCCCCTGCCAGGGTTATGGCCAGATAAAGCATGGCAAGCTCCCAGCAATTGGGGAGCTGGACCATGACGATGTCGTCTTTTTTGAGCCCACGCTTTAATAGCTGGGCGGCGGCCGCATTGACCTTTTTTTCGAGCGTGGCATAAGAAAGTCTCTCAGGTTCAAGTCCGGCAAGATCCTGCTTGTTCAAAGGGTCAATCAAAGCTTCCTTGTCAGGAAACCTGGCTGCATTTTCCGTAAAATAGTCCAGCAGGGTCTTGCTGCCCCACCAGCCCTTATCGGTGTATTCCTTTATGTTTTCTTTAGAAGCCAAAATCATAGGTTCACTCCTTTTCGTTTTAGTTCAGAGGTCGCGGTTTCGTTGGGTAAGTCAGGTCTGAGTGCTGTTTGCTCGTTTCTGCGATTCATTCCCCCTTTCTTATATCCTGATTTACACTGAAACATGGGCCTTCATGTACACGTTAGCACAAAGCCGTGTTAAAACATGATCCGACCCAATGTCGTTCTCAACAAACGGGTTTTATCGTTTTAACCGTATGGATTTTTTGGCTCTGGGATTTCCGGGGTTTTTCAAAAATTCAAAAATTCAAGGTCCGGCACCGGAAATTTTTTCGATTGCTGTTGCCACAACAAAACCGGTGGCCTCTGAAATGATCCGGTGGCAATGATAAAAACGCTGCCGGGACACCAGGTCGGGATAAAACGGGCTGGTTAGATCCTCGCAGCGGACACTCCCGAACTGATCCTGAAAAAAACGAACCAGCGCGGCATAAGGCGCTCTTTTCTCTTTGAGGCTCTCGTTTGAAATCCGCATCTTTTCGGAAGGGCTGAGCGAAGGATCATCGATAATCTTTTTTAAAGGACTAAAGTCAAGCGCTTCGTCCTGGCCGAAGAAATAGCCCAGCGCGGCAATGCCCCCTGAGAGCGCACCGCACGCACTTCCGGATCCGGCAATGCCGCCGCCGAATCCTGAAAGGGCCCGCATCACTTCAGAGGGCGGGGCAAAATTTAAGGTCTCACAGGAACCTTTAAATACCGACTGGTGGCTTGGCCACCCATTCCTGATATTGTGCAGGCCGTTTTTCTTCGCCCTGTCAACCAGGTCTTTTGGGTTTTGCTGTTTGATCCAGTTGATATCAAGTACTTCAGAATCCACCGATCCCCCTTCATCGTAAATATTGACAGGCGAGACGCGAAACCGACAGAAAAGGGATCGGGCCTGAGAGACTGCGCGCCGCACTTAAGCCGTTAGTTCTCATGGCGTGGCCGTTTCCCGAAGTTTGAATTTCACTACCTTTCCGGCTGCATTCCGCGGCAGAGCGTCCACGAACTCAACGATTTTAGGCTTTTTATAGCCCGCCAGGTGCTTTTTGCAGTGCCCGATCACCTCCTGCTCGTCAAGGGACTCACCTTCCTT
>JAGYOT010000318.1 GCA_018399455.1 Desulfobacterales bacterium | reverse complement strand
TCAACCCACTGAGCAATCGACCTATACGACAAATGAGGACCTTATCACGATTGCCGGGACCGCAAGCGACAACATCGGGGTCACCCAGGTGACCTGGGAGACCGACACCGGTATGAGCGGAACAGCTGAGGGAACCGACTCGTGGCAGGCCACCATTGATCTTGAAGAAGGCTCCAACCGCTTTACCGCAACAGCATTCGATGCGGCCGGGAACTCCGGCAACGACACCCTGACCGTAACCTGTGTCAAGCCTGAATATGAGCTTTCCGGAACGGTTACAGCAGCGTCGAACTCAGCGGTTGACAGTGATGTCAACGATCCTAACGCCCCGTATGCGGCCAACAATACCGTAGAGCTGGCTCAGGAACTGCGAATCCCGGTAACTCTGGGTGGTTATGTGAATCGGCCGGAAACCGGCGAAAGGGGCCGGTCCTACGTCGAAGGGGACGCAAGCGATATTTTTTTCGCCGAGCTGCAGGCTGAGGAGCGAATTGTCCTCAACATTGCAGCCCCTTTTGAGCAGGCCGACCTGGATCTTTTTCTCTATGACAAGACAGCCTCGGATGTCATCGATTTCTCTATCGCCGTAAAAGCCAGGACGGAAACCCTCGTTGTGTCAGAACCCGGCACGTACTTGATCCAGGTGTTTGCAGAAACGGGGGCATCCAATTATACCCTGACCGTCGGCCGGTTCCGGGAAACCCGGACAACGGGTTCCCAAACGATATCACCCCTGCGGCTGAGCCGCAACTTTGCGACCGGTGAGGCCGTTGTCAAATTCATGGATTCCGCCCTGATGAGCAAGAACGTGGAGACATCGCTCACAGCCATGGGGCTTTCCCGGATCGCCGGAGGACCCGGGCGGGCCCGCCTCTTCAAGATCAGTGAGCCCAACGCCGGGGCCCTTGAGACATCTTCCCTATCCGCTGCTCTGCAAAGCTTTGGCTTTTCCGAAAACAGCCTCCTGGATGCGGTTTCAATGCATGAATCCATCCGGGAAAAAACAAACACCCTCTACGCGATTAAATCTTTGCGCCGGCGCCCGGATGTTACGGTTGCTGAACCCAACGACATCCATACCGCCCTTATGACGCCTGATGATACGTATTATCCCCTCCAATGGCATTATCCCCTGATTAACCTGCCGGAAGCCTGGAATCTGACTACCGGCAGCACTGATGTCACCGTAGCAGTGCTTGATACCGGCCTTATCTTTGATCACCCGGACATCTCAAACAATATCAGCAGCGCGTCTTACGACTTCATCAGCGATCCAAGCCAGGCCCTGGACGGAGACGGCATTGATGCGAATGCCGAAGATCCGGGAGATCGGAGCCAGGGCGGAAGCACTTTCCACGGCACCCATGTAGCCGGAATTATCTCAGCGCTGACGGGAAACAGCGCGGGCATCGCCGGAGTTGCTCCGGACTGTAGCATTATGGCCCTCCGCGTACTCGGCAAAAACAGCAGCGGCACCACCTATGACATCCTTCAGGGCGTCCGGTATGCCGCCGGGCTTGAAAACGACTCCGGAACCGTGCCGGCCCGTCCTGCGGATATCCTTAACCTTAGCCTGGGCGGGAAGAGTTTTTCCCAAACAGCTCAGGACGTCTACACTCAGCTGCACAACCGCGGCATCATGGTTTTTGCCGCAGCAGGCAACTCCGGAGAAAATATGCCCACCTACCCGGCGGCCTATGACAATGTCATTTCCGTCACCGCAGTCGATATCAATGCCAATGTCACGTCCTATGCCAATTTCGGATCCACAGTGGATGTGGCGGCCCCGGGCGGGGACTGTTCAACCGACCTGAATGCAGACGGCTATGTGGACGGGATTTTAAGCAGCGGTGGCGATGACTCCTCCGGCACGATCCAAAACGTTTATACCTTCTCCGAAGGAACATCAATGGCTGTGCCCCATATGTCGGGGATAGCCGCGTTGATGAAATCGCTCCGGCCACGGCTGACGCCTGCTGAGTTCGAAGCCTGGCTTCAGGACGGGGGCATCGTGAAGGATTTGGGGGCCAAAGGTCGGGACGACAACTACGGCTACGGTCTCATCGATGCCCGAATCGCTGTTGAAACCGCCCGGGACGGAACGCCCCCCACGGTTCTGAGTGTCAGCCCGGTTTCCCTTGACATGGGGATCTCCATCAAAACGGCAACCCTGAACGCCTCGCGCATCGGCAGCGACGCATTAGCCGTCACCGGGGTATCAGACAACGCCGGGTGGCTCACGGTCACGGCGTCGGACACGGATCAAAACGGACTGGGCACTTATACCATCACCGTCAGCCGTGAGGGACTTTCCGACGGTACCTATAATGCTGTCATTACATTCGCATCATCCAGGAACACAGTGGATGTCTCCGTTAAAGTCCGCGTCCTCAACAACAGCACATTTGAACCGGATGCGGGACTGCACTATATCCTGCTGGTGGATGATACCAGCGGTGATACAGTTGACCAGGCGGAGGCGGAGGCGGAAAACGGACGCTACACATATAGCTTTACCGGGGTCTCCTCAGGAACCTACCGGATATACGCCGGAACCGATCTGGACAACGATGGAATCATAGGGGATGCGGGAGAAGCTGTGGGCGCTTATTTATCCATGGATCAGCCTGCCGTACTGACCATTGATGCGGATCTTTCCGGCCTGGATTTTGTCACTGATTTTAATGTTCATATCTCGGAAAATGAAAACACCGGTCAAACGTTAAAACGAGTGAAGCTTACGGAGCAACAGAAAAGGTTTAAGACCGCTGCCGTCTGCGAGCAGACAGATTAAGCCCCGGCAGAATGAGCCCCCCGTTCCCGCATGCAGGGACCGGGGATTGCGCTTCAAATCCGGCGCAAAGGCACTGCCAGGCTCAAATACTGCTCCTTGTTGCTAAACATCAAGCCCTTGTCCGTCATCATCCTTAAAAAGTGTTCAATCTGATCTGCTGGAAAAACGGGGAATTGCCGGCAGATGGCATCAAACGGCCGGCGGGTTTCACAAAACAGATAGATTGCTCTGGACGTTCCCGTGATTCGATGATTTTCCGGTTCCCCGCCCGCCCTGCGCCTTCGGAGTATCAAAAAATCGCCCCCGTCCTGGTAGCCGAGGATGGGCCCCGCATGAGGTGCGGCACGGAGGTCAAAATATTGTTTCCGCCAGTCCTTGACGGCACGGCGAACCGGCTGCCAGAGTTTCTGCTGAAAAACCTTGTCGCCCCGGTAATCCTGTATCATAAAATGAATCCGGCGGCAGATGTCAGGGGGAAAAAGGCTTCGGTAATACGGATGGTTGAACACGGAACTGATCCCGTATTTCCCCGGATGCTTCCAGACCGGGCTGTTCAGGCCCAGCCAGAAACGAACAATCCGCAGTGGATAAAACAAGCGCGCAAACGAAATTGTCCGAAGGGTTTCTTCAATATCGGCGGCATCACTTCCCGGAAAATGAATAATCAGGTTGGAATTGTGTTTTATGCCGAGGGCTTCACAGTTTTTCATCGCTTCCAGGTTTTCAATGGTGGAGGTCCCCTTGTTAATTTTTTTTAGAAGACTAT
>JAGYOT010000317.1 GCA_018399455.1 Desulfobacterales bacterium | reverse complement strand
GGGCCGGCAATATGACGCACACCGCGAGCAAAGCCGGTTTTACCGGGAAGCCAGATTCTTTTCCGCCCGGGAAGTTTTGCAATGCCTAAACAAATCAGGATTCAGCGTAAAGAAAATCGCTCAGACCCTTATCCCCGGAAAGCTTAAAAGCGATATACGCGAAGGGTATGGAAAGGGCGCTTTTGTTGCAGTAAACGGAATAAAATAAATTTCAAATCCCCGTTTTTGAAAAGGACCGAATGAATTCGATGTAACGGGACAGAGCAAAATCTATAAATCAAATCTTTGCAAGGGGTTAACTGTGGTCTTCAACACCAAGTTCCCCGGAACGGCTCAAAGCCAGTTTGGCCATGACCGGTCCGATCATCTCATGGAGCACCGTGGCGCCGATAACAACTCCGATAAAGGTATCTATCAGGGGGGTAAATTCTGCAAGGCCTGGCTAAAAGGCGCGGCGCTTTTGATAGGAATAGACAAATGATGATGGAATTTCTCAGCTTTGAACGATTTATCAGCACCGGGGTATTGATCATATTTTATTACATGGGTGCGATTGTCATGCCTGTAATAATATTTATATCAGGCAAACGCCTGTCTCGAAAGTCTGATGTTAATGATGAGCCCGGCAAATCCGGGAAGGGGGTTATATGGAATTCGTTGACGGGAAGGCAGAAAATAAAAACAGGTATCGCGGTTGCAGCATGTTTCATCGCTATGGAGCTATTATGGCGTATGGTATTTGAGTTTTTGATTGCATATATGCAGATTCGTGATGCAATGCTGCAAGTCCAATTATAGGTATCCCTGAAACGCACCAGCATCAGCTTATTCAAAAAGAGACGTTTTTACAATTGCAGGAAGGAATGCCGATGCCGTATGTTAATATTAAAATAACCAACGAAGGTGTAACGCCTGAAAAAAAGGCGGAGCTGATCAAGGGCGCCACTGAACTGCTTCAGAATGTGCTTGGCAAAAACCCCCAAACCACTGTTGTTGTCATAGATGAATTTGAAACTGATAACTGGGGTATTGGCGGTGAGACGGTTACGGTCAGAAGAAAGCGCGGGCAATAATAATTCCTGTATTTGCCAATACATTTTTTCGCATTCCCAACCTCTTTTCTTGCACATTCGGTTGCGGGGGACATCCGCCGCAGTCAGATCAAAAAACCTTCCGGCCGAGGTTCAAAAGCCTTTTTTCGCAAAGGAAAGAGCATAATCGTAATCCTATTGGAAACCGAGCACCTGCCCGCCCTGATAAACAATGAAGCTTACTGTCCAGGCAAGACCGAGTCCGAGAATCACGGATAAACCGGTTATTTCCCAGGATCTCGACTCACTGCGAATGACAGCCAGAGTGGCAACACAGGGGGTGTAAATGAGCGTGAATGCCATAAAACTCAATCCCTGCAACGGACTTATATGAACCAATATCTGGTTGGCGAGGTTCACCTCGCCCCCGTAAATCACGGCACAAAATGTGGGGTTGGCCAGAGTATGGCTGGCGTCCCGGATTACTGTTTTTTATTTGGTAGTGCTTTAGCGGCGCAAAGGCCAGAATACCTATTGTATTCTTCATTGGCGATGAAGATATTGAGGGTGTGCACTATCGATCCCCAAAACCCCACAGACACATCCCCTACAATATAAAGGGTCTGTTAAAACTTGACATACAAGCCGATTTCTGAGATACATTGAGTCATAAAAAGTAATACCTTATGCATCCTATACCTTATACCTTACCTTATCAACACCAATCAGCCCCTGCGGTTTATCCGGACATTTTTCATATAAAATCCAAGCGGGAGGACCTTTCATGAAATTATCATTTTTTTTAACATTTCTGGCAGGAGGACTTCTTTTTTTCCATATCACAGCCGCTGATGCTGAAACTTTCTGCGTGGATCCCGGAGGCGGGGGAACGCATACAAGCCTGCAGGAGGTACTGGATGCAGCCGCCGCAAACAGCCAGGATGACTTGATACAGGTCACAGAAGGCACATACAACGGCAATTTTCTATATGTTTCAAATCAGGGTTTTGGCATCACAATCAAAGGGGGATACAAGCCGGGATGCGGAGTTCGAGGCTCTGACCCTGATAAAACAATCATTGATGGCGGCGGGGCTGACCGGGCGCTTTTTGTAGACGCCCAGGGCGGGGGAAATGTTGTCGTGGACGGTTTTACCATTAAAAACGGTGCTCAGCCAGCAAATGGCTGTGGCGGTGGTCTGTGTGCGGTATCCCGGGCGACTTCCGGGGCGGCCGGCAACATTCTGATAAGCAATAATATTGTTTACGGCAGTATCTCATCAATGCATGGCGGCGGTATTTACGCAGCCTCTATAACACATGCCGGGATGGGGGCAGCCGGGGATGTTACAATAGTCAACAACATAGTCTCTGGAAACCGCTCCGGACGCGGCGGGGGCATATATACAATCTCCTCTTCTGTAAACGCCGGCAGCGGCATGATTAAACTGACCAACAATACTGCATGCGCAAACAGGGCATCTGGCAAAGGCGGCGGGATCTATGCCTATATTTATTCTGGAAGCTTTGAAGGTGAAAAAATTGAAATCTTTAATAATATCGCAAGGGCCAACGAAGCATCTGATCAAGGAGCAGATATATATGTCAGCAACTCCGGATACATGGCAAAAGTCTGTTATAACAACTATGTTAACATTGATGCTTCCCACATGAATAATGTCACTTTTGAGCAAAACATTAAGAATCCTCCGGGATTTGTCTCCCCAGGTAGCTGGGATGATAGCGGCACGGCGGAAGATCCTTCCGATGATATCTGGATCTCAGGTGATTATCACCTGCAGCTCGGATCGGCTTGTATTGATGCCGGCCTGCTTGAGGTTAAGGGATATACCCTGGCAGGGGGGCCTTATCATTTTTTTATAGGCCCGCAAATTGATTTTGAGGGTGATGCCAGGTTTGATCAATGGCATGCTGTCAGCGAAAACTTATCCCATAAATATTGCGACTTAGGCGCGGATGAATACAAGCCATCGGCCATGCCATGGCTTCTGCTTTTTTTGATGGATGAATAGCAATCCGGCAAATCAGAGCTTATTTTTTTCTGGCTTCTTCTTCGTTCAAAAATGCCTTTTTTCTGTTTTGCAATGGCTTGCGGGTTGACTGATTTAAAATGCTCGTGATTTCTATTTCTTTCAAGAGCTACGGCATCCCCGTAGCCTCATATGAAGGCCTTCATCAATGAGCTTTTTGTAGGTCTGCTCCATGTCCTGGGGGTAGGACAGAATATCATCGGCACGGGCAAGGCATGCCGACAAAAGATCTTCGTGCTCAACTACACGGTTGACTATCCCCCATGCTTCTGTCTGCGCAGCATTGATAAAATTTTCGGTGAGGAAAAATCCTTTGGCCTGATATATGCCGATTGTCCTGGACAGTTTCTGGCTGAGTTCAGAGCCGGGAAGAATGCCTACCCTGGCATACAATCGATAATTTTCCTGATCTTTAAATTATTGGCATTATTGAGGATAGTAAAAAGGCTCCGGCAGCTATGCGGTTAAAAGGGAAAGCGC
>JAGYOT010000316.1 GCA_018399455.1 Desulfobacterales bacterium | reverse complement strand
CCGATCGCATGCCTGAGCCCCAGCTGCCGCTTTACGCCGTCAGCCTGAAATCGCCTCTGGCCGGCGTCATGTTTGCCCAGATCCGCAAAGGCGAATCGAAATTTATCGGGGTTGCCACAGATGCTGCCATTGCACCGGGCATCAAGGTGATCGATGGCGAGAGCGGAGAAAAGGAGGACAGCATCAGCTTTTCAGCGCTTCTGAGCGAGTGGCGGTGCAGACTGGAAAAACTTGCGGCCGAGATAAAAGCAGGCCATGCCGCAGTGGCTCCGGAATCGCTTTCCAAGAGCTGCCGGTATTGTGATCTGGCGCCGATCTGCCGGATCAGCGAACGAGACCTTTATATGCATGAGCCGGAATATGACCAAACAGTTTGACGCGCCGGCTGACAAAGAATACCGCACAACGGCGCTGAACCCTGAACACTCCTTTATCGTGCAAGCTCCGGCCGGATCAGGAAAAACCGGCCTTCTGATTCAGCGTTACCTGTGCCTGCTGGCCCGGGTCAACTATCCCGAAGAGATTGTGGCTATCACCTTTACCCGCAAGGCAGCCGCTGAAATGCGAAGCCGGGTGGTGGCCGCCCTGGAGGGAGCCCGGAACCCACAGCCGCCCGGGCCCGCCCACCAGAGGCAGACCTGGGAGCTTGCCCGGGCCGCTCTTTCGCAGAATGATCGGAGGCAGTGGCAGATCATTGAGAATCCCGGCCGGATGCGGATTCAGACCATCGATTCCCTCTGTGCCGTTATCACTCGCCATATGCCCTATCTTTCCCGGTTCGGCGCCCCTCCGGAGATCTCCGTTGATCCATACCCGCTATACCGGCAGGCGGCCCGGGACACCCTTGCCGAGGTGGAGGCCGGCTCCAGGTGGTCGCCCGCAATTGAAGCTTTGATTCGGCACATGGACAATCAACTGGAGCGGCTGGAGGGTTTGATCGCCGGCATGCTCGGCAGAAGGGACCAATGGCTTCGCCACATTGCCGGGCCAATGGATCCGGATACCCGGCGCAACACCCTTGAAGCCGGCCTGAAAGCGGTTATCACTGAGGAACTAGCCGCCTGCCGCAGCCGGTTTCCGGATGAATGGATCGAAAATCTCCTGGATCTGGCGCGTTTTGCCGCGGGAAATCTGGAAAAAATGGATGCCCTTTCCCCGATCATTGAATTAAAGGACCTTCACGAACTCCCCCCGGCAGGGCCGGAGGGCCTTGCGCAATGGCTGGGTATCTGCGAGCTTCTTTTAACCCAAAAAGGAGATTTTCGGTCCCGGACAGATGTGCGTCTGGGCTTTCCCGCACCCGGCAGTGCAAAGAAGAATACCGGGCTTAAAAACTTATACCAGTTGAAAAAACAGGACTTCAAATCCCTGTTGGATGCATTGCGCACGGATGAGCACCTTGCCGCGCAGCTGGACAAGGTTCGCTGCCTGCCGGAGCCGCGCTACGAAGAGGCGCAGTGGCAGATCATGCAGGCGCTGTTTGAAATGCTGCCCCTGGCTGTCGGACATTTGGAGATGGCGTTTCAGTCCGCCGGTGCAGTGGATTTTTCCGAAGTGGCCCTGCGGGCCGACGCCGCCCTGGGTTCGCCGGATCAGCCCACAGACCTGGCGCTGTCCATGGACTACCGGATCCAGCACATTTTAATCGATGAGTTCCAGGATACCAGCATATCCCAGCTTCATCTTTTGGAAAAGCTGACCATGGGGTGGGAGCCGGGCGATGGCCGCACCTTTTTTGCGGTGGGCGATCCCATGCAGTCCATTTACGGATTCAGGGAAGCCGAGGTGGGGCTCTTTCTAAAAGCATGGACCGATGGAGTGGGCGAAGGAGCAGCCGCAATCGAACTGCAGCCGATTTCGCTTTCCGTCAATTTCCGCTCCCGAAAAGGGATCGTGGACTGGTTAAACCAGAGTTTCCCCCATATACTGCCACCGGAAAACAATATATCCGACGGGGCTGTCACCTACAGCCCGGCTGTTTCCGCAGTGCCGGGAGATTCGACGCCGGCTGTGCAGGTTCATCCAATGATTCCTGCGGATCGCCATAAAGAAGCGGAGACCGTGCTCAACTGCATCCGGGCGGCCAGAGAGGCGGACCCGGAGGGCACCATTGCTGTTTTGGTGCGCAGCCGGCCGCACCTGGAAGTCATTCTTGAAGTTTTGAAGCAGCACAATCTTTCCTTTACGGCAGTGGAGATTGAGTCCCTGAAAAACCGGCCGGTCATCCTGGATCTTTTGTCCCTTACCCGGGCGCTGTCTCATCCTGCTGACCGGATTGCCTGGCTGGCGGTGCTGCGGGCCCCCTGGTGCGGCTTAAGCCTCAGTGACCTGTACACATTGGCAGGCGATTCGCCGGATGCGTCCCTGCTGGAGCTTCTGCAGGAGCCCCATCGCCTGGAAAATTTGAGCCCGGACGGCCGGACCAGGGCAGCCAGAGTTTCCGACATTCTGATTCCGGCTGTTTTGAACCGCGAGCGCCGGTCGCTTCGCCGTCTCGTGGAAGGCGTATGGCTTCGCCTCGGAGGCCCGGCGGTGTGTTTTTCCGCAGCCGATTTCGAGGATGCCCGGACTTACATGGAGTTTGTGGATGAGGCGATCGGAGAAGGCTGTTTAACGGATGCTGCCGGGTTTGAAGCTTCAGTTGCCCGTCTCTTTGCCCGGCCTGATCCGGCAAGCGATGAAAAGCTTCAGGTGATGACCATTCACAAGGCCAAGGGGCTTGAGTTTGATACGGTCATCCTGCCCGGACTGGACCGGCCGCCGCCTTCCGAGCCTTCCCGGCTGTTGTTGTGGCTGGAGCGGTCCAGCCGCACGCGAAGCGATCTTCTGATGGCGCCAATGGCCGAGTTTGGTGCTCAAGCCAGCAATACTTACGATTATATTCGGCGGTTTGAAAAGAAAAAACGCGGCTACGAGGATACCCGTCTCCTTTATGTCGCGGCGACCCGTGCCAAAAAACGGCTTCACCTCCTGGGGGGCGTCCGCCCCGGAGAAGGCGCCGGAGAGGTCCGGTCCCCGGACGCCAAATCGCTTCTTTTCCCTCTCTGGCCGGTGGTCCGGCAAGCCTTCAGTCAAGCTGACCCCGACCCCCGGACCGGTGAATCGGAACCGGATCAAGCGAACAGACCGGTACGAACAGAGGCCGTAGCCTATATCCGGCGACTTGCTGCAGAATGGCAGCCCCCGGAAGCGCCGCCAGGCCTTGAAAAAAACCGTATTCGGGACCGTGAGCAGCAGCCGGTGGCAGCCTCACGAATTCCTCCCTTCAACTGGGCCGGTGAAATGGTGCGCCGGGTGGGAACCGTCGTGCACCGCTGGCTTCGCATTATCTGCGAACAGGGCCTTGATCTCTGGTCCTCGAAGCGGGTGAAGGCCTCGTCTGAGAACTTTTACGGAGATTTGAAAAGGGCCGGGGTCTGCGATGAAATGCTGGATGAAGCCGTAGCCCAGGTTCAATCCGCCCTTTCCCGTACACTTGAGGACGATATGGGCTGCTGGATTTTATCCCCGCACAAAAACGGGGCCTGCGAATACGGACTCACCGGCTGGATTGCCGGAAAAA
>JAGYOT010000315.1 GCA_018399455.1 Desulfobacterales bacterium | reverse complement strand
CAGGGCGCTGAAAAGCGCCCGTGTGGCGTGATCATATTCTTTTGCCGTTCCCTCAAGGGAACATCCCGGATAATACAGGTATTTCATTTTTCGGCCTCCAGCTCCGCCACGCGGCGGAACAAATCGTCCAGCGGATGTTCGGCCTTGCTTTTGCCGGGCCATAGGGAAATCTTGCCTTTGCGCAGAAGCTTTATTCCCAAGGGCGTAAACTGAATCGGAGTGAGCGGATTTTTCATCAGAATAAAATATTTTTGCATGAACTCCATTTCATTGACACGGCCATGACGGCGTACGCTTTCCATAAAGCTACCGTAGAACCGTGCATTCGGCCGGTATTCGGCCACATTCCGGCTGGCCGCCATCTGCTTTAAGGTGTCCATGGCATCGGTCAGCGCAAGCCCGCGGGGGCAGCGCAGTGTGCAGTAATAACAGGCCGAGCAGAGGGCAAAGGTCCGGCTGTGAAACACCGATTCGGTATCGCCCATCAACACCATCCGCCACAGGCGGCGGGGAGTGTGATCCATCAAACAGGCATTTCTGCACGAGGCCGTGCAGGTGCCGCACTGGATACAGGCCGAAAGCGCCTCCTGAAGTTTTGCCAATGGATTGCCGGCGGTCTCCTCCGGCTTGATGTACAGCGTGCTTCCGCTTGATGGCATCGATTTCCCTCCCTCGATAAGGGGGACAGACCTGATAGCTGTCCCCGGACAGGCTTGCCGCTTTCTCTAAGAGCCAAGCACGACGTCAATCATTTCAAACATCTCGATATCCGAACCTTCGGACAAAATGGTGGCGCTGTTGGGACAGACCGCCGCGCAGGCTCCACACCCCTGGCATTTAAGTGTTTGCACAACAATCCGGCCCGTCTCCGGATCGACCTCACGGGCCTCAAAGGGACAGACCGTCATGCACAAACGGCAGCGGGAACACAGGCTGTGACGAACCACAGCGATACGACTGCCGGCACGAACCCGAGGCCGGGAAATCATACAAACCGCCCGCATGGCAGCGGCTTCCGCTGAAGCGATGCTCTCATCCACAGCACGCGGAGAAAGCGCAAGACCGCAGGCAAAAATACCTGCCGTAAGGGAGTCAACCGGACGCCATTTAAAGTCCGCCTCCCTGAAAAAGCCGTGTTCATCCCTTTCAGCTCCCAGTTTTTCCATCAACGCCCCGGGCAGCACAGGTGAGACCCCGGTGGCAAGGAGCAGAAGATCCGCATCGATTTCAATATCCTGGCCCAGAATCGGATCCCGGCTCCGGATGCGGACCGCGGGACCGCCGCCCTCTTCGACTTGCGGCAATATCACCTCAGGCTTGGCATCCGGTGTATAAGGAAAAAAGAAGATCCCCTGCTTTCGGGCCTGGGTGTAATAGGTTTCAGCAAACCCTTGCGTCATCATATCCCGGTACAGGATGTAGACTGCGATATCCGGGTTTTTCTCTTTCAAATAAAGAGCATGCTTTAAGGCAGACTGACAGCAGATCCGGCTGCAGTAGTTCCTCGGGCTCTCCCGGCAATCCACGCACTGAATCATAGCCACGGCAGAGAGTTCCGCCGGGTCGATTTCTTCCCGGCTGCGTGCGATTTCAAAGGCCTTGTGCGTCATTACGGCCGGGCTTTTGCCGCAGCCATAGCTTTCAGTTTCTGCTTCAATGCCGCCGGTCGCCAGGATTAGAGCGCCATGGGGGACGGCATGCGTGTTCTCCCCATCACTGATCGTTGCGTGAAAACGACCGAGCGTGCCCTGCATATCGGTCACTTCCGAATTGAAATGCACATCGATCAGGGCATGGGCATTAACCCGGGCAATGGAATCCTCAAACAACTCATGCAAGCTTTTGCCGTCAATGGTATAGGAGAGCCATTTCAAATTGCCGCCCAACTGATCGGTTTTTTCCACCAGATCCACATGAAAGCCGTGGTTGGCAATGGCAAGCGCGGCCGTCATCCCGGCTATCCCGCCCCCGATCACAAGCGCCTTCTGATCAATTCCCAAGCCGGGAGCGGTAACCGGATCCACCTGCTTCAAGGCGGCAACAGCCATTTTCAGACGACGCTCAAGCAGTTCCGCATTGGCTGCCTGCAATTCAGAATCAGAAAATTTTCCGGAAAACCAATCCGGCGGGAACACATCTTTTATCTGAACCGCCTGTATCGGCAAGCCAGCGGCTTCAGCCAGTTCCTCCCGCTTGTGCGCATACGCATTCGGCTGACAGGTAGCAAGAAGGACCCTATTAAAGTCCTGCCCGGCAAGCACCTCCATGAATTCTGCCCATCCCTCATCCGTGCATAGCTGATCCATTTCCTTGAACCCGCAAACCGATGGTTCCGATTGCAGTCTCCGGGAAATCCCCTTCATATCAACGACCTGGGAAAGACGCCCCCCGCAGGTACACGTAACCACAAAGATCTCGGGAACCTCACGGCTGACATCTCTGCTGCCGTTTTCAGGATGCACCACCGGCTCAAGGCTTCCGCCCCGGGCATGAATCGCCTGGGAGGCCTCGCAGGCCGCCGCCCCTGAACGGATCACCGCCTCATTGATATCGGCCAGCCCGGAAACCGCTCCCCCCAGGTAAATCCCCGGGATGGCTGTTTTGGTGAGAGAAAACGGCTGGGCGACAAGGTAGCCCCAGCGATTCAGTTCAAGCCCCAGCATTTCAGCGAATTTCGAAGAGCTCTCTGAGGCCCTCTGCCCGACCGAGAGCACCACGAGATCAAAATCAGCCTCCCGCGCGCCGGTCTCATCCACATAACGGATCACGAGGTGCCCCCCGTCATCTGCGGCAACAACCGAATGCACCCGACAGCGCTGCAAGACCACCCCGGCTTTAAGGGCATCATCCAGGTATTGCTGAAAAGGCTTTTCAAACACCCGCATGTCCATATAAAAAATCACGGTCTCAACAGGGGCATCACTCATTCGGCGGGCCAGCATGGCCTCTTTCACAGCAGACATGCAGCAGATGCTGGAGCAAAAATCCGCATCTGCCTGAAGATCCCTTGATCCCACGCACTGGATCCAGGCGATTTTTTTGGCAGGGATGCCGTCCGAAGGCCGCAGAAGCTTTCCCCCGCAGGGTCCGGTTCCGCTGATCAATCGCTCAAACTCCAGATGCGTGATGACATCCGGATAAACCCCGTAGCCGAAAACGTCCTTTTCATCCGCCGGGTTAAAATACTGGCAGCCCGTCGCAAGCACCACCGCCCCGATGTCAATCTCCCGTTCCCGGCTTTCCCTGGAGTCCTCGTAGAATCGGTAGACCTGAGGCAGGAGGGAGGCCTTTTCAAATGGTTTGACCAGGTAGTCCACAGCGCCTGTCTTAATGGACTCAACCGCTGTATTTACAGTGGCATGGGGCGTCATCAGAACCACCTTAACATCGGGCTGAACGGCAAGGGCTTCCTTCAGCACATCCACGCCTTCAATGCCGGGCATATTAATGTCGAGAAGCACCAAATCAAAGGCATCTGCTTTAAGCTTTTCCAGTGCTTCCTCCCCTGACCCGGCCATATCCACGCAAAAGCCCTCATCGGCCAGGAGCGCGCTTAAAGAATCCC
>JAGYOT010000314.1 GCA_018399455.1 Desulfobacterales bacterium | reverse complement strand
GAGGAATCTTCGTTTACGGCGCTGCGGGATGCCTACACCTTTCTGCGAAGGGTTGAGCATTTGCTCCAGGTTCTTCAGGACCGGCAGACCCACACGCTGCCCGCCGAAATCCAGCAGCAGACGCGGCTTGCACTTTCCATGGGCTTTGATTCCTGGCAGGCGTTCAGCCAATCACTTGAGGCGCATATGGAGCGGGTCCATCTTCATTTTAAAGAGCTTCTGGCCGATCCGGCCGAACATTCAGAGCAAACCGGTGAAGCCGGTCAGTTGACCGATGAATTGTGGCCCTCTCTGTCGGATTCGGAGAAAGCCTGCAGGGTGCTCTCCGAGATCGGTTTTACTGAGCCGGAGGATATCCGGAAAATCCTGCATGAATTTCGGGATAGGGCTGATGGCGCAGACGTCAGCCTCCGGGCAAAAGAGCGTATTTACAGGCTCATGCCGCAGATTCTTCAAAAGGCAGCTGAAAACCGGTCCCCCGGAGTTGTTCTCAAGCGGGTGTTTGAACTGATTCACTCGATTCGCACACGCTCCTGTTATATCGCCCTGCTGCTGGAAAACCCAGAGGCCCTCACGCATTTGATCCGGCTGGCAGCGGCCAGCCCATGGATCGTGTCTTTCCTGTCCCGCCATCCTCTGCTGCTGGATGAACTGCTGGATCCCAGAAGTCTGTATGTGCCTTTGGGCAAGACTGAACTTGAGGCGGAAATCCGTCATCGTTTGCAGCGTGTGGCGCCGGGGGATCTGGAACGTCAGATGGATGAATTGCGGGTGTTCAAGCAGAGTCATACCCTCAGAATCGCCGCAGCGGATGTGGCCGGGCTTCTGCCCCTGATGAAGGTAAGCGATCGGCTGACCTATCTGGCTGAAACGGTTATTGATGTCGTGCTGGTGCTCTCCTGGGAGCATCTGGTGGAAAAATACGGGCGGCCGCAGGGTGCTTCAGGCTTGCAGGACATGGGCTTTGCGGTTGTGGCCTATGGCAAGCTGGGCGGTTATGAACTCGGATACGGCTCGGATCTGGACCTGGTGTTTCTTCATGCCGCCCCTCGGGGATATACGGAAGGCGGTCGTTTGGCGGCGATTGACAACCACCAGTTTTATGTTCGGCTCGGCCAGCGGGTCATTCATTTTTTAACCAGCATGACCTCAACGGGGAAGCTGTATGAAGCGGATATGCGGCTTCGCCCCAGCGGCAATGCCGGGGTTCTGGTCAGCCAAATCGATGCTTTCGAGGAATATCAGCGCAGTGAAGCCTGGACGTGGGAGCACCAGGCCTTGATCAAAGCCCGGCCGATCAGCGGAGACGCTTCGGTGGGGCGTCGTTTTACAGAGATTCGCCGGCAGATTTTAACCAGCCCCCGTTCAAGTGATGTCCTTCGCGATCAGGTCAGGGATATGCGCGAGCGGATGCGAAGCTCCCGGAGCAGTCCGGCGGCACGGAAACAATTTGATATCAAAAACGATCCAGGCGGGATTGTCGATATTGAGTTTCTGGTGCAATACCTGATCCTTTTGTTCGCTCACGCCCATCCCGCCCTTTTGCAGTGGACGGATGTGGTGCGCCAGTTGAACAGTCTGGCTCTTGCCGGCGTGATCGGGGACCGCAGCGCCCATGTACTCAAGCAGGCCTATCTGGTGTTTCGCTATGTGGTCCATCGTCTGAGCCTTGAGGAAAAACCGGCCATTATTGAGGCCGACCGTCTGGTGGAGCACCGGCGGCGGGTCAGGCGCATATGGGAAGGCTATCAGTTGAACAGGTAAAAGCCCAGAACACTGTCCATGGACATCTGCGTGGCGTATTCGACGCCAATGGTAAAGCCTTTGATATTTCTTACGTAAACATTTCTTTCAATGAGGGACTGCTGGGCGTTGTCCAGGCGGAATTTGACAGTGATCAAATCGTTGACCTGAAACCTGGGTTTCGAAAACAGCTTGATCCGCAAGCCTGTTCTTGAAATATCCAAAACCTGGATGCGCCCCTGGAAGTCGGGGGGAGGACCGTCGGTGTTATCTGCGGCAATACTGTAGACACCGTCAAGACAGGTTTCTTTCCGAAAATTTTTTCTTTTTTCCAGGGATACAACAAAAGTTTGACGACATTGACATCTGACCTTAAGAATGGAGGGTACATCAGGTTTTACATGTTTTGAAACATCCACAACCCTGGTTTTTTGGCAATGGGGGCAGTGGAGGGTTGCTGTATTATCACTATTGACAAACACCTTGGTGACCATCAGGGATCTCCCGCCGGGTTGGCTCGACCATAAAGTTGTCCGCGGCTTTCGAAAAGGTTTAAGCTTTGGTTTTAATTTAATAATTATAAAAAACTATTGCTTCTTGTGTCAAGCTTAAGCATATTTTATTTTTGCCCAAACTGAGTGGTTCAAATTTTTTAATTTCTGTTTCCACATGATTTTAAAGGAGTTATATTTATGAAAAAAATTGAGGCCATTATCAAACCATTTAAGCTTGACGATGTCAAAGAAGCTTTGAACGATATCGGCATCCACGGCATGACCGTTTCCGAGGTGAAAGGCTATGGCCGTCAAAAGGGGCACACGGAGATTTACCGGGGAGCTGAGTACGCCGTTGATTTTATACCTAAAATCAAAATCGAGATCGTGACCGAAGCCGATCAGGCGGAAAAGGTGGCAAAGACAATTCAGCAGTCGGCGATGAGCGGAAAAATCGGGGACGGTAAAATATTTATCATTCCCATGGATGAAGTGATCCGCGTACGCACCGGTGAAACCGGGCCTGATGCGCTATAACCGGATGCGCTATGAGATGACCGATAACCGGTTATCGATACTGCCGGGGGTCAATATCATACTTGCCCGCCTTGTAAGAAAGCTTACGAACCGTTGTATAAAGGGCTTTCGCGGCCTGGGCGATGTTCCCACGGGTATGTTTGAGCGCATCGATGATCATCTCTTTCTCAAGCCGTTCCACAGCGCTTTCCAGGGAGATATTGGGCAGGGTCTCCGACGTCTGGGCCGTCTGCAGCGTGGGCGGGAGATGAAAGCTGTGAATCACTTGGTCTTCACATAAAAGCACCGCCCGCTCAATACAGTTTTCAAGTTCCCTCACATTGCCCGGCCAGTGATAGCCCATGAGCATATCAATGGCCGGTGTTGAAAACCGGACAACGGATTTGTCGTTTTCCCTGGCGTATTTTTCCAGGAAATATTCGGCGAGCACCAGAATGTCGGTTTTACGTTCCCTGAGCGGCGGCAGATAAATTGGAAACACATTAATCCGGTAATACAGGTCGCTTCTGAAGCCGCCTTCCGCAACTGCCTGCTCAAGGTTGCGGTTGGTTGCGGTAACAATGCGGACATCCACGTGAATTGACTTGCTGCCGCCGACCCGCTCAATCTCCCGCTCCTGCAGCACTCGCAGCAGTTTAACCTGAAGATCAGGCTCGATGGAGCCGATCTCGTCAAGAAACAGGGTTCCCTTGTCAGCTAGTTCAAATTTTCCGGTTTTTTGCTGAAGCGCGCCGGTAAATGAGCCCTTTTCATGGCCGAACAGTTCGGATTCAAACAGGTTTTCCGGAATGGCC
>JAGYOT010000313.1 GCA_018399455.1 Desulfobacterales bacterium | reverse complement strand
TGATGTCATTTTATCTCTCTCCGGGTCGGGCTCCGCTTGCCGGCGGCGGCTGTGTTCAGTTGACCGCCGCCAGGGGTAGGGAGGGCTGAATATACTCCTGGTAGGCCTTGCAGCGGGACCGGTGCCGGCAGTTGCGGCAGACCGCAATGTGCTTGCGGGGATGTCCCTTTTTGTAAGGGCAGGCAATATAATCCCTCTGCTTCAGTTTCATCATCGCCAATACGTCCTTAGCTCATGCTTAAATTTGTATTCTATCACCGACGGCATCCGCCTGCAAGAGCAAAGGCTCAGCCCGTCAGGCTCCGGGCGGTTGCCCGAACCCGGGGGTCGGCATCATTGACAAGGGCCTGCAATATTCTGTGGCAGCGGGGATCGTTGATCTGTGAGATGGCATAAGCCGCAGCGATTCTGACCTGCGGAGACCGGGATTTTCGAAACAGCAGGCTTCGCCTGGAGCGCAGGATGTTCTGCAGGGGGAGAATGAATGCGGTATCTCCGATTTGCCCCATGGCCCGGCATACAGCGACCAGAAGCTCCTCCTCCTCTGACTGGTCCAGCAGCCGGACCATGGTGTCCGAGGCGCTCAGGGCATTCAACCGGCCCAGGAGGCTGACTGCGGTTACGGCCGTTTCCGGGTCCTCCCCCTGAGCAATCCGGATCAACATTTCCACCACGGCCGGACCGTTCAAGCGCTCGGCCAGCCGGCCGGCGGCCTGGCGAACGACGGGCTTAAAATCCGACAGCGCATAATAGAGTTCCCGCTGGATATCAGTGCTCACCCCATCGATGACGTCCAGGATGCGCGCCCGGTCTTCCGGAATATGCTCGTTCATTAATGCGCGTTTGAGAGCGGAAGCGCCCTCCGGTACCTGATGCTTAAGCAGTTCGGCGGCCAGCCGTCTGGCCCGCAGACTGTTGTCGCGTTTAATCAGATTGATTAAAAAGGGCCTAACTGCCTCTCCCATGCTGCTTAAGAGCTGGAATGCGGACTGCTGCAGGTTTTTGTTGTCGGTATCAAGGCCCTGGACCAGATTCTCCAGAACAGGTGCCGGCATTTCAGGGGGCTGGATCTGATGCGAGCCGGTATGTTTCCGAATGTGGGTCATCATCCATGCGGCAAGCCTGTATTCCCCAAAGCCGATAAATTCCTGCACGGATTTGTATCCCAGCACTGCCGCTTGATTTATCAGGACGGGGCGGGTCTCATTTTGCAGAAGTTCCATTACCGGGGTGACGACGAACTGGATAAACTCCGCACCGGGTCTCCAGTCCCCGGGAAACAGCAGGGATTCAAAGAGCTCGAGAACGCTGCGCCGCCTGGCCTCGTCGCCATGGTAATAGGCTTTTTGGAGTTCGGCCAGGAGATTGCGCGCCGTGTCGGTGTCGCCGGTTAAAAACCTATCCCTTATCAGGGTGGACAAATCACGCGAATCCATATTATCCAGATCATCCGCGGTAAGTTTGTCTGCGCCCGGTTTTTCCGGTGCGGGTTCTTTGTCACCGGGTTCGGTTTTTTCGTCTGCGATACCGCCCGGGGTTTTCTCCTGAATACCGTAGACGCCCTCGTTGATCCGGATATGGTTCGTTTGCGGGGCGCTTGTCCCGCTTTCCCGGGGGCCGGCATTTGTTCCCGGCTCTTCCTGGCTACAGACCATGGCCAGAAAACGGGTCAGTTCGTCAGGCGATACCCCGTTCAGAAACGTCAGGCTTTCTATTCCGTTTTCCGAAAAAAATTGAATCAGACTGCCGGAAAGAGTTTCAAAACCGGTTTGACACACCTTGACGCCGTTTATCAGCAGGGTGTTCTCTACCCTGGCAAGACTGATGGCCTCGTGCCGGTAAAACAACGCCTGCAGCGCCGAGGACAGCTGGCGCACCGCATTTTTTGCAACCGGGCCGTCTGAAGGGTACAGCCTGAATTTGTTTATTGCCCCGAGCAGACCGGCGATGATCTGTTGGACATCTTGAAGCCCCTGTTCGCTGAAATTCAAATCTCCCGTATCCGCAGGAGGAGGGAAGGCGTTATCCGGCAGGCCCGTCAAATCAGCGCTGTTTTCCATAGCACCGGCAGCGGGGGAAGCCAGTTTTTCATATCGTATCTGGCCAATGACGGCATGGGGCAGGGCGCGGCTCTTACGGAATGCCTGCCAGAATCCCGGAGAAATGGATTTCCCCGATGTCTGTCCGATTTTATGGATCAGCTCGGCCAGCTCCTGTTTATGTATGCCGCGAACCCATGTCACATGGTGGAGCTCCAGCCGGTTGAAGATGTCGATCAGACCGGCGGCGATTCTTGGGTAAGCGGCTGTATCCATGGCCTGGCGGTTGACAAGGATAGCGTTTTTTCCATTGATAAGCGAAATTCTCTCATCCGTTGCATGAATTTTTTCAATAAGGGCAAAAAGCTGGTTGATTCCTTTTTCCACGGACTCGCTTTGCTGCGGGTAGAGCCTGGTGTTACGGACCGCCACGGTCAGGGCGCGCAGAAGCGCCGGCACATGCGCCATCGCATCCGGGCTCAAAAAAACCCGGGCAATCCCGTCGCCCCCGGCTTCCATGTCCCCGGCGTAGCCTTCGGCCTCCACCGGGCTGTAAATCCGTTTTTCATAATCCTTTTGAAAATCCCCGTAAAACCGAGCTTTTTCGGAATCCGTGCTTTGAGTGAAGTGATGGCTCAGAATCGCCGTTGAAGGCAGCAGATCGCGTTTGTAAAGGTCTTCCTTATAAGCGCCGACGCGGGCCTGGATTTGTTTTTTGGTGTCTTCCGGAATATCCTCGTATATGGTCTCCCGGATCTGTTTGCCGGCAAAACGGATGTTTTCATCCGTATCGCTGAAATCGGACCGGACCAGGCCCTTGGCCTGGGCTTCATTGATATAGTCATAGATTTTCGCCGAGTGTTCCCTGGAGAGTCCGGCCAAAAGGCTTAGCGACATGGACTCGCCGAAGGCGGAGGCCCCGTCAAGGAACCTGCGGCTTTCTTCATCCAAAAGCGCCTTTTTCTGTTCGATAATTTCATCCAGAGACCTTGGCAGATAGTTTTTTTCAACGCGCGAGACCCGCCATTTATCGTTTTTCTGGTAAATTTTGCCGTCATCCACCATTTTTCTCAGGACGGCAACAATGAAAAGGGGGTTGCCGTCGGTGACGGCTGCCAGTTCTTTCGCCATTTTCCGGGGCATATCAACGCCGGGAAAGATCATTTTGACGTGTTTGTCGATTCCATCCTCGGTTAGCCCGTTCAGGGTGATGGTTTGGATCCCCAGGGCCTCTGTGTAGGCGTTTCGGAACAGCTCAAGGGGAATCGATTGGGGACGGGCCGGGAGTTCTTCTGAGGCGGTCCCGCAAATCAGCATGGGAATCGGCTGTTTCTTATAGATGGTCTCCAGAAGATGAAGCGAGGCCGGGTCGCTGAAATCCATATCATCAATCAAAAGGACCAGGGGGCGCTGGTCGAGGAGAGCCGTGCAGAAATCGGTAAATGAACGGAAAATGGCTTCCCTTTGGGCGGGACTGTCTTCCGGTGTGAGATCCTGAGCGCCGGTCAACTGAGGTATGATGTGGGCGATCCGGTT
>JAGYOT010000312.1 GCA_018399455.1 Desulfobacterales bacterium | reverse complement strand
AAAGGCAAAGGCCCAGGCGTATAAAAAAATAAGATAGAAAAGTCAACAACTTAGTGCCTTAGCACCTCAGTGCCTCATTGCCTCAGTGCCTCAGTGCCTTAGTGCCTCATTCTCTCCTTTAGAATCAATTCGCAGATTTCGTCCATGCTCTGCCGGTCCGTATCAATGGCCATGTCCCTGGCTGACTCGTAGTATGGGTTTCTTGCCGCCAGGGTGTCGGCAATTTCCCGGGCGAGTAAAGACTCTGTCAGGGCGGGACGCAGGGTTTTGTTTTGGGCGTCCGCTTTCATGCGTTTTTCTATGGTTTCAGGGGATGCCTGCAGCCATACGGTAAAATGCGCGGGATCTTCCAGAATCACCCGATTGTCGGGATCAAGAACAATGCCGCCGCCGGTGGCCACCACAAGGCGGCTTGCCGCCGCGGTCTCTGACAGCACCTGCTTTTCAAGCTCCCTGAAATAAGACCAGCCGTTTTGCGCCACAATGTCCGAAACAGACATGTCCGCATGGACCATGATGCGCTGGTCCGTATCCACCAGGGGCCGGCACGTTCTCTCCGAAAGCAGGCGGCCGACCGAGGTTTTTCCCGTGCAGCGGTATCCGATCAGATAAATATTCATTTGGAAAATCTTTCCTTAATTTTGCCGAATACTTCCTCTCCTGGAATCAAACCGGCTTCGCCTTTATCAAGCGCCTGAGCACGAATTATAATGTATTGTCATACAATTGATCAAACACTTCCCAGAAACGGGGAAATGATTTGGCCACACACGCCTCGTTTTCAATGGTAATGCCCGGGATGCGAAGGCCGGCCACGGCAAAACTCATCGCCATGCGATGATCGTTGTAGGTCTCGATTTCGGCGCCATGCGGGCTGCCGCCTGAAATTACGAGGGCGTCATCCCGGATTCGGGCGGAAACGCCCATTTTGGCAAGTTCGGTCCGTACTGCGGCCAAACGATCGGATTCCTTGGCACGCAGGTGAGCCACATCCCGGATAACTGTCTCTCCTTTGGCAAAGGCGGCCGCCACCGCCAGGGTGGGCACGAGATCCGGCATATCCACCATCGAAAGAGATACAGGGGTCAAATCAGCCGGTTTTGGGCCGGTCACGGTGATGCCTTCCGGAGACGCGGCCACGCGGCATCCCATTTGTTCGAGCACGTCCGCGAAGTGGACATCGCCCTGAAGAGATTGCCGGGTGAGGCCTTTTACTGTTATGCTTGACCCGGTAATGGCCGCAGCCGCCCAGAAATAACCCGCCTGGGACGCATCCGGCTCCACCGTGTATTGCCCTGGCTGATACCTCTGGCCTCCCGGAATCCGGAAATCCTCGAATGCCAGCCTTTCCAGCTTAATGCCAAAACGGTTGAGCACGTCCACTGTCATGTCGATATAGGGCTTGGACACCGGTCCTCTGGCTACGCGGATGTGTAAACCGGTTTCAGTCAAAGGCGCCATCAGAAGAAGGGCAGACAGGTACTGGCTGCTCACGCTGCAGTCAATAAAAACTTCGCCGCCCACTGGTTTTCGACCCTTGATCCGGATGGGCGGGCAGCCGTTTCCGTTTATCGAAACCGCATCAATACCGATGTGGTTGAGCGCCTCCAGCAGATGATGGATGGGGCGCTGCTTCATACGCTCGGTTCCGGTCAATACGTAATCGCCCTGCCCCAGCGCACAGACACCGGCCAGAAGCCGCATGGAGGTGCCGGAATTGCCAAGATCAATCGGCGAATCCACAGCCTTATAACACCCGCCCACCCCCTTGACGTGGATCGAATCCGGTTTCTTTTCGACCGCTGTCCCCATCTTTATAAGAGCTTCCAGGGTATAGCGCGTATCATCGCTTTCCAGACAGTTCTCAATCCGGCACCAGCCGTTTGAAAGCGATGCCGCAATCAGATAGCGGTGTGTGTAGCTCTTGGAGCCGGGAAGCAAAACATCGGTGGATTGGACGGGTCGCGGTTTGATCCGGCGCATACGGAATCCTTCGGAGACAGGCTTTAAGCTGTCCCCTTTGAAATAAGGGGAAAAATTTATATCCGTCTAAATCTTTCCCTGTTCAGGGCTGCAATGCCTCATATACGGTCTTCTTCATCAGGTCCACAGGCGCCTCCCAGCCGGTCCACAGCTTAAACTGCATGGCGCCCTGGTAGACAAACATGGTGACCCCATCAATGATTCGGGCGCCTGCGGTCCGGGCCGCCTGCAGCAGCCGGGTTTGAACCGGATTGTATATAATGTCCATAACCGTCATTTTCGCATTTAACGGCTCCGCCGGAATCGGCATGGCACCGGTATCCGGCAGCATCCCGACCGGTGTGGTGTTGATCACGATATCACAGGGCACCGCTTCAAACCGCGAGAGCGGATAAGCGTCCGCGTCCAATGATGCCGCAAGAGAGGCGGCTTTTTCAACCGTTCGGTTAAAGATATGGACCCGTCCGCCTTCCATCATAATGCCATAGCCAATAGCCCGGGCGGCTCCGCCCGCTCCGAGAATCGCAACATCGCGGCCTTTAATCGTAATTTTCTCCGAAAGCGCCTTTACCGCTCCATAGGCATCGGAGTTAAAGCCGATCAGCCGCCCCTGTCGGTTTACCACGGTATTGACCGCACCGATGGCCTGCGCCGCCTGATCGACTTCATCCAAAAAAGGCATAATGGCTTCCTTATGCGGCAGGGTCACGCTGATGCCGCGGATATTTAAGCCGCGAAGGCCGGCCATGGCAGCTTCGAGATCCCTGACGGCAAAGGCCAGGTAGACCCCAGGATAGCCGGCGGCGGCAAAGGCCCGGTTGTGCATGAGCGGCCCCAGACTGTGGGCGACGGGGTTGCCGATGACACCGTAGACATGAGTTTGGCTGTTGATTTGAATCACTTAACACTCTACTTCTCTGTGATGGTTTCATCGATTTTCATGCCAAAATGCCGGCCCGAGGCCTCGACAGCAGCCAGAATTTTATCCCCGGGTTTCAGGGAAACCACAGATACCGCGTTTCCGTCCGGATCGGTAAGACGTATGGTCTCGGCATTCTGCAGAATCGTGGTTGCTTCGGTACCGCCGATATCGGCCCGCAAAAGAACCAGCGGCCGCCGTTCGATCTTTAAACGGCCGACGGTGCCTACGGAGACGTTTCCATGATAGTCAACAATCAAAACCTGATCCCCGGATGCGAGCTCGGATAAATACCTGGTTTTTCCGTCTGCCACACGGGTATAGGCGTGTACCGCCCCGGCATTCACCCGAAACGGGCGCGGAGCGACGTAGGGGTTTTCGATGCTTTCCGCATGAACCAGAAAAAGGGCGCGGCTCGCGTTTCCCACCAGCATTCCCTCGCCCGGAGTCATTTCCGTGCAGGTATCCACACAAACCCGGTCACCCATGCCGGCGGGCTGCACCTCAAGGACCTCCGCTGTCACCAGGGGAATCTGATCCACCGCTTTTTTGGCCCAGTTAAGCGTTTTTTTAAGCTCAACCGGATCCCGGCCCGTAAAAAGGACATGGCTTACGCCCTTTTCCAGGATTCCGAACGCCGTTTCAGCCTCCTCCTGATTCTTAACCGGCGCAATGACATCAGCGCATCGTA
>JAGYOT010000311.1 GCA_018399455.1 Desulfobacterales bacterium | reverse complement strand
GGGTGGTGGCCCCGCCGGTGCCAAAGGAGATGGCCCCGGGCTCGGAACCGATCACAGAGGAAACCTTTTCAATCCCGGGCTGGGCATAAATGATTTATTCCACCCGGCTCAGGGTTTTTTTGACCTGCCCGATATCGTCCGTGGCCGGCAGGTCAAATTCGACAATGGCAATGCCCGTATCCATGGGCGGCATGAGATCGCCGCCGATAATCGGCGGAATGGTCCGGACCGTGACCACGAAAAAGGCCGCGGCCAGGATCAGGGTGACCACCCGCCAGCGAAGGGCGCTTTTTAAAATGAAGACATAGAAGCGCCGGATAAAGCCGACGCCCACGTCCACCCATGAGGCCACGCGTTCGGCGATATTCTTCTTTCTCATTTTTTGGCTCAATACCTTCGAGGCCAACAGCGGCACCAGGGTCAGGGCGAGGACCAGCGAGGCCACCATGCCGGTGGCCACGATCAGGCCCGACAGGGTGACCATGTTTAGGGTATAGGGCGTAAACCAGAGCACGGCCAGGGTGAATAAAAAAGACAAGGGAATGCTGATGCCGGCCACCAGGGCGGCACGCGTCTCTGCCAGAAATAAAAAGATCACCACCACGGTAAAGATCACCGCCTGGATGATGGACAAAAGCATGCCGCGCATGTTGATGTCGATTAACGGCTGCTGGTCCTGGGTGATTTCAAAGGCAATGTCCGGGTAATTGACAGCAAGTTGCGGCAGATAGGCTTTGACCCGCTCAATGGCGGCTACTGTGTTGCCGCCTTCGGGCTTGATGATGCCCAGAGCGATGGCCGGCTTGCCGTTTCCGTGGTAGGCAGAGCGCGGCTCCTGTTCGGTAAGTTCCACCTCGGCCACATCGGAGATGCGCAGCAGGCCGGAGCCGGGGCGGCGGATCGGCAGCTGCCGGATTTCGTTTAAATCCTTGAATTCCCCTGCGATACGTACCAGGTACTCGCTGTCGCCCGCATAAATGTTGCCTGCCGGGGCCGAGATGTTCTGTTCGGCCAGGGGCCATGACTTCGCCGATGGAGACATTATGGGCCGCAAGCCGGTCGCGGACTATGTGCACCCGGATCTCCGGCCGGTGGCCGCCGAAGACGTCCACGTCCGCCACGCCTTCTATAGCCAGAAGCCGGTCCTGGATCTGGTTTTCCGCCAAAAGGCGGATCTCGGAAAGGTCGCGCCGGCTGTCATCTTTCGGCCGCAGGGCCAGGGTCAAAAGCGGGCGGGCCGTGGCATCGCTTAAGCGATAGAGCTTGGGCTCCCGCGCGTTTTCTGGCAGATCCGCCCGGATGCGGGCAATGGCGTTCTGCACGTCCAAAATGGCCTGGCCCGGCTCCTTGGAATAGGAAAACTCGGCCATGACCGAGGAAACCTGGTCGCGGCTGGTGCTGCGGATATTTTCCAGTCCGCTTAAGGTGTTGAGCTCTTTTTCAATGACTTCCGTGATTTTGTCGCTGACATCGTCGGCCGCAGCCCCGGGCTGTACCGTGACCACCACCAACTGGGGCGGGAAGGTGTCCGGGAAAAGCTCCGAGGGCGTACGCAGAAAGCCGATAAACCCCATGGCCGCCACCAGCCGCTGGTCGTCCAGGTAACGGCCGGCGGTGCCCTCTGCGCTGACATGCGGCAGGCGTTTGCCCCGGGCTTCCCGCCAGCCGGCACGGGCCGATTCCGTCCGGTATTTCTGGGTTTTGATACCGGGGTTGTGTTGTAGCGCCAAGTCGATGATCTCGTCTAAGACCAGCGCTTCTCCGAAATCGGTCGGGGTATTGTCCCCGCCCTCCTCGATGGCCAGGGCCAGAGGCGTAAAACCGATGAGCACGGCCGAGGTGGTCATGACCCGGGGCCGGAGGCGGATTTTAGCGGCTTCCACCACGGCTTTTGCCGTTGACAGGCCGTTTCGGTCTTTCAGTTCATTGGCAAACGTCAGGAGCAGCACCCCGTCATTGACGGTGGCGGCCACGATCACCTGTTTGATCTGGTCCTCGCGTACGATCTCCACCGGTCCCACGGCCCGTTTTACCATGGCCACGTCCGCGATGCGCAGGTATCCCCCCTGCGCACAGTGAAGGGGCAGGTTTTCCACATCCTTCCGGCTGACGATTTTGCTTTCCGTGACGATCACCCGGATATTGTAGTATTCGTCGTTGCCGCCGGACAGGGTGAACAGGCTTTCAATCCGGTCGTCTCGGCCGATGCGTTTTTCGATTTCGGCCAGCACCCGGTCGGTTTCACCGACGGCCGCGCCCGTGGGGAGTTTGACCTTGACCATGATCCGGCCGTCGTCCATTTTGGGCAAAAATTCACTGCCCAGCCGGCCGGAAAGGAAGATTGCCAAGGCCAGTATCATCACAAAAACCGGCAGAACCAGCCAACGCCCTCTTAATGCGTGTTCCAGGGACCGGCCGTATCCTTGGGTGATTTTTTCGAAAAACCGCTCAAACCGCGTGGCGGTTTGTTTTCCGGCGCCGGGTGATGTTTTCAATCACCACAATGGAATTGTCCACCAGCACGCCGATGGCAATCACCAGTCCGCCCAGGAAGAAGATATTGATACCTCCACTGTATTGGCGGTAGACTGCTTGAGTACGGACAGTTTCACGCACGGATCGCCGTTTAAGCGGGTAATCACCCGGGCTTCTTCGTGGGAATCCAGAACTTTAGCCACATCACGCAGATACACCATGGACAGGCCGTCGCGGATGAGGGGAATATTCCGGATGTCCTCCAGATTCCGGTACTCGCCCATGGTCCGGGCGATGATCTCTTTGGGACCGGTGGTGACCCGGCCGCCGAATTGTTCGATGTTTTCCTCTTTAAGCCGCCGAATGACATCATTTAAGGCCAGGCCATGCTTTCTCAGGGCCTCGGGGTCCAGGTGGACCCGGATTTCACGTTCCAGGCCGCCGACAATCTCGGTTCCCGACACATTCCGTGACCACCATGTGCCGGTGGTGCGGCAGCGGCACCCTGGCGGCCTGCAGCGTGGCCGTGCCGCGTCCGATTTCGCAGCTGTTAATGACGATCACGGATTCGGCGTCTTTGGCCGACTGGACGAAGCCGGACAACCGCCCGCCGATGCCGGCGAAGCAGAAGATTTTACCGAATCCTTCGGCGGTCAGCTCCACAGCGGCCCGGTTGGCCAGCTGGCCCACGTTGGAGCTGCCGGAACAGGGCAGCAGCATGGTTGTGGCGCTCGTTGTTTCGCAGCAGTTTTCCGTCATTTTTTTCCTCCTTATCTTTTTGATGGCCTGTCAGGGATTGCAGCGGGCTTTAAATCGTTTTTCCCACAGGCCTTTACCAATATTTAATGTTTTTTAAAAATTTAAGGATGCCGCCGCCTGGACAATATGTTTGTCATAATCATAGATATCCACATTCGAGTGCGTATGAATGAAGGTATAACTGACTTTGAAATCCATGCGGCGGGTGACTTGAAAATTGTGCTCAGCGCCAATGCTGGTTGAAATGTCATGGCGTTTGTCGGAGGCAAATTCGTTGAGGTAATCCCATGCCCTGGAATCATAATAAATATGATGGTAATCCCCTGTTATCCGAAAACTGGTTAAAGGCCAGGGCGCCAAGT
>JAGYOT010000310.1 GCA_018399455.1 Desulfobacterales bacterium | reverse complement strand
CCCGATGTCATCATCCATCCGATCAAGCCGGGCAATGGCGTCCAGGTCGTCAATGCCGCAGTTGCCGCCGTGGGCCCAAACGGTTTCATATTCCGGCTGCTTGGTCACGTAATGGCCGTCCTTGTCCACATACGTGCCGGAGCATCGGATCACGCAGCCCCGGTGGCAGCCATGGGTAGCGTTTCCGCCCCGGCTGGTTTCGGTTTCCGCCTGGGTCTCCCCGCTGATTTTGCTGCAGCCTTCAAACCGGCCCCAGGTAAAGTTGTGGGTGGGATACCCCCCGGCTTCGTTGACCACGTTGGTCAGCACATTGGTGCCGTAGGCGGGCAGTCCCTGGCCGGTTACCGGATGATCGCGCAGCCCCTGGACGAATTTTTTGTTGGCCGCCTTAAATGCCTCCGGATCTGCAGGTTTGCGCATCTTCGTGCCCGTGTCATCCAGAACGATCACCTTCACCCCCTTGGCGCCCATCACCGCGCCCACACCCCCGCGGCCGGCATGCCGGGTGGGCCGAAGCTCCATGTCCGTGATGGCCACAGAGGCGGCGGAAAGCTTCATGGCCCCGGCCTGGCCGATGGAGATGCAGGTGATTTTGTCGCCGTAGGCCGATTTCATCTGATCCACCAGCTCGTAGTTGCCCAGCATTTTCAGGCTGTTGTCAGGCTCGATGGTGACCCCGTCCTTGTTGATCAGGACCTTATAGAAGGCATCATCCTTGGGCTTTCCTTCCAGCACAACAGCGGCGTAGCCCAGCCGGGCCAGAACCTGGGCGGCCTGACCGCCGGAATTGGACTCCTTGATGCCGCCGGTAAGCGGGCTCTTGCACCCGACCGACAGTCTTCCGGACATGGCCGCCGTGGAGCCCGAGAGCATTCCCGGGGCAATTACCAGCTTATTGTTTTCCCCCAGGGGATGGCAGAGGGGCGGGATCTCCGAGGAGATAATCGCCGAGGTCAGCCCCCGGCCGCCCATGCCGGCATAATCGCCAAGCGGCTCGGTTTTAAACGCGGGGCCGTTTCCCGCCCCCATGTTGATACGCAGAATTTTATCCATACGAGATCTCCTGATTAAGGTTGAGACGGCTTAGCAGACATGAAAAACAGGTCAGCCCTGAATTCAATCTTTCCTATAATCATTATTAAATATGCCGGGCAGAAAGCCACATGTCAAGCAATCACCTGTATATTTAAGAGGTTATAAATCCACTGTTTAAAACCGAATCCAATTTTTCCGACTCAGAATCCGTAAAAAGAACCCAATCCGACAACAGTTTATTTAAAACAGAGGCCCGACTATCCTTGAGTCTGCTGCGGTTTCTTATTATATTAATCAGACCATGCAGGCAGATCATCACAGCACGACAGCAAACATCGGCAAGGCCCTGACTCCTTTGCTGGGAGAAGAGCCGCTGCTTCCCTGCCTGGCGGCGGTGCTTGAAAAATGCTGCAGACAGGGGGCCGTCCGGTTTAAGGAGATCAGGGCTGCAGCAGGCACCGATGCCATGGAGCTTCTGCTTCTTGCCTGGGACTGGCGGCTTCTGATTCCCCGCCGAAGCTCGCAGTGCGCGGAATGGGATGACCGGGTCATGCGGTTTGAACCGGATGAAATTTATGATATTGTCAATATCGTCCAACACCTTGTGACATCCGCGGCGCGCACCGGCGCCTGGAACGTGGACCAGGCGGCCGCCGAATTGTACGCCCGCATGGGAGCAGCGCAGTATAGGAAAATGCCGGTTTTGATCCGGGAGCTCACAAAGCTTTCCGAGAACGGATTAATCAGCGCGGCAAACATCCACCGGGCCTGCACGAACGCGGGGCTTTCAAACCAGACCGGGACCATGATCGCCATCCTGAAAGGCGGCGGCGTCATCAGCCCGAAGCTCATGTCAAGGAGTCCTGCTGAACGCAAGGGCTGTCCGGTATACGAGGTGCACCCGGCACTGACCCCCTGACCCGGACAGCCGGTGACAGACTTGCGTCTTTATCCGGGGACAGATTTCAAATCTGTCCCCTCTTAAAACCCGATTGGGGACAGACTTCAGTCTGTCCCCCGAAACCTATAACCCGATACAGGAACCCCCAAAATGCCGGACAACACCCTAAAAAACCTGGAATCCGCCCTGCAGTCCGTCTTTCCGAAAGAAGACGCCGGCTGCCTGGCCCGCCTCCTGAACAGTTTCAAACCGCACGACACCATTTACTATGAATCCATTGACTTGCCGGAAGCACAAAAAGAAGAGTATATCCTCATGGCGTTTGAGGAACGCCTCCTTATGCCGAACACCTCCGGCCCCGGCGGAGCATGGCAGGACCGGATGCTCGCCGTGACACCGGGTGCCCTCTATATCATGCCGCGGGTGATCAGATGCCTGGTGGACGGCGCCGCAAAAACCGGCCGGTTTGACCCGGCCGCGGCCATCCGGGACGTACTGGCGGAAAAGGAGGACAAGGCGGAAGTAACGCAATTGATCAATTTCTTTTTCCGGCTGATGCCCCATGCCGCATCCTATAAGATTGAGGCCGGCCTTCTGGGCGCCCTGAACCGGGGAGCGGATGCCCTGCCCGATCTTCATAACACCGTCGACCTCTTTGTCCTGGTGGGCATGATGAGCCCCTGCACCCGGGGACCGCTCAATTCAGGGCTTGCCTGGTTCGAGCTCAACCCCGCGCTTTTCTGGGGATGAGAGAAGACGGCCCAAAAAAAAATAAAAAACAAAATCAAAATGATAGTGATATTGACCTGGTTGTGGAATTTGAAGAAAACACCCCGGACTTATACGGTAAAAAGCAGAAGCTCAAAGCCGAAATCAAATCAGAATTTAACGCGCCCGTGGATATTTGCAGAGAAAAATACATCAAGCCGGCATTCAAAAACCAAATATTGTCAGAAGCGAAATATGCCTGAGCTTACTCCTAAAAATATTGAGCGTCCCGGCTCCTGCCGGTGACCGTCTCTTTCTACATATCGGCAGGCGATCCGGTTCCTTTAGCCGGGACTGATGCATCGGAGGCCTCATAAAAAACGTGCCGGAATACTATCAAATATTGACAACCCCGGCGGGAGCAAATAATATAGGCATAGAATCAGGGACTTGGCTGTCTTTAGGACAGCTTCTTGAAAAATGCCTCATCAAAACAGGGAGGATGAGATATGTTTCCTGGAAAACGGCTGATAATCATCGCAATCATTGCATCCTTTTTATTCCTGCCGCTGGGCGCGGCTGCCACGGAAAAAGGGCCTTACGAGAATACCACGAACAATCAGCAGCCCCTGACCGTGACTTCTGGCTATATGACGGCGGATATCTGCATGGCCCGCCCCGTTGGACTGGCATCCACCATATTGGGAGCGGCGACCTTCATTATCTCCAGTCCTTTCTCCGCCCTGGGCGGCAACTTTGGCCACGCGTATGATGAATTGGTAAAAAAGCCGTTCATTTATACGTTTAAGCGTCCGATGGGCGTTTTTTAGGCGTTTTTGGTGCCGGAGGAAAACCAGGAACGGGTTGTTGTCATTGCCCGGGAAGATGCGGTCTTCTGGCTTGCGCCCTCATATCCGAAACGCTTCGCCACATCCATCCATGCCAATGCGTTCT